>CAZUTB010000022.1:0-6423 GCA_964622905.1 uncultured Oscillospiraceae bacterium
ACTACTGTCTGCCCTGCCCTCGCCCCATTCCTACCAGCCCGCCCGAGCCGAAGGCGATCAGCGACTGCGAGAGCTGATAGCCCTCATCGCTCATCTGCGCAAAGGGATTCATGAACGATAAAAGGCGCTCGCGTCTGTACGGCTCGCTCCATCCGTAGTAAGCGCCCATTGCAAGCCCGCCCGCAAGCATCAGCAGAAGATGCCTTTTCTTTGCGCCCGCCATCATAACCATCAGAAAGCAGACAATCAGAATCGAGCCTGCCGTTGAGAGGTTCGGCTGCTCAAGTATCAGCAGAAAAAACACAAGGGGCACCGAAAGTATGGGAACAACGACGCTGAAAAGGCGTGTAATTCTTCTTCCGACATTGCAGAGAACTCCCGCCATATAGATGACAGCGGCAAACTTGACAATCTCCGACGGCTGAACGCTCAGTCCGCCAAGCGAGAACCAGCGCCGCGAGCCGTTGCGGTACTGTCCTATTCCGGGAATCAGCACAAGCGCCAAAAGCACAAGGCTGACTACTATAAGCGCATACAGCACGCACCGTTTTCTGTAAAACGTATACGGTATGCGCGAGGTAATCAGCATCGCTGCAAAGCCAAGCGCAATGCCCAAGGACTGGCTCTTGACCTCCGCAAGCGCGTCGCCCGAATCCTGCGCCTTGTAATAAGTTGCGGAAAACAGCGTGAGTAAACCAAAGCAGACCAGCAGCACAACAAGCATAACAATGCCGGAGTCCGCAGGTCTGCCTGTTTTCGCGAAAGGCTTACGCGAAAGCCTCAATTCGTCCATATGTGCGCACTCATCCTTCCCTCCGCAAAAGCGGCAGAGCTGTATTAGGGGGAGGGAGGAGGTTTTTAGGTTACTCCATTGCGTTTACAATCTCTTTGAAGACTTTTCCGCGCTGCTCATAATCCGAGAACATATCAAAGCTTGCGCAGGAGGGAGAGAGCAGCACATTCCAGCCGTCCGAGGCTATCTCGCGGCATTTCAGCACCGCGTCCTTCATATCCGCGGCGCGCACAGCCTCGGGAAAGCCCTCTTTCTTTATGGTTTCCTCAATCTGCGGAGCGGTAACTCCTATCGTAACCGCCGCGCGTATACAGGGATTCTTCTTCATTTCCAGCACGAGCGGAGTGAAATCGCAGTGCTTATCCGAGCCGCCGAGGATGATGACAGTCGGGCGAGCCATCGCCCTTACCGCCTGAATGCTGGCGTCAACGTTCGTTCCCTTGCTGTCGTTGATATACCTTACGCCCCAAAGCTCGCGAACGAACTCAATTCTGTGCTCAACGCCCTTGAAGGTGCGCATTGTGTGCCTGATAACGGCGGGAGGAATATCCATTGCAAACGCAAGCGCGGCGGCGGCAAGCGCGTTCTCAAGGTTATGCGCCCCGGGAATCTGAAGCTCCGTCACCTCGCATACGCGGAAGGTCTGCCCGTCCTTTTTGCGCACCACGATAAAGCCGTCCTCAACAAAAGCGCCTGCGGGAACGGCTTCCTTGCGCGAGAAGAACCAAACCTTGGCGCTTACGCGCTTGCTCAGCTCGCGGCATACCGCGTCATCGCGGTTGAAAATCGCAATATCTTCCTTGCCCATATTCTCAAACATACGCATTTTGGTATTGATATAGGTTTCCATGTCCCCATGACGGTTGAGATGATCCTCGGTTATATTGAGAATCGCGGCGGCGCGGGGATGGAAGGTATCGGAGGTTTCCATCTGGAAGCTCGAAACCTCGCATACGAAAACGTCCGAATCGCGGCTGTCCAGAGCGGCGGCGGTTATAGGGTAGCCGATATTTCCGACAACACGGGTAATATCGCCGTGATTCTTAAAAATCTCTCCGGCAAGCGTTGTAGTGGTGGTTTTTCCGTTAGTTCCGGTTATCGCTACAAGCGCGCCCTTCATAAGCTGATAGCCAAGCTCAAGCTCGCCTATAACATAGATTCCGCGCTTCCTGCACTCGGTAATCAGCGGCGAGGAAAGCGGAACGGCAGGGCTTACCACAACCGCCGCAACATTATCAAGCAGCGGCAGAGCACTCTCCCCGAGATGCATTTCGCACTTAAGCTCAGTTAGCTCTGAGAGCTTATCTCCGAACGCGTCCGCTGCCCTGTCGTCCTGACACACAGGCAGAGCGCCGCGCACCGCAAGCAGCTTAGCCGCGGCAATACCGCTGCGAGCCATTCCGACAACGAGAACCCTTTTGCCACAATAATCCATTATTGCCTCCTGCCGGACAGAATCCGGCTATGCCGGTTATCTCACGCACACCCCGATGACAGAAACGATTGCGAGAATAGCGGTTGTAACCCCGTACATTGCCACTATCTGCGTTTCGCTCCAGCCCGAAAGCTCGAAGTGATGATGAACCGGCGACATTTTAAAGATACGCTTGCCGTGCGTGAGCTTGAAGTAATACCTTTGCAGGATTACGGAGAAGGACGAGGCAAGCATCCAGAACGCTATTGGGATGAGCAGAAGCGGCAGGCGAAGCACCATCGCTATCGCTAGCGTAGCTCCGCCGATGAACATAGACCCTGTATCGCCCATTATGACCTTCGCGGGATAATAGTTGAAGCGAAGGAAGCCTAAAAGCGCGCCGAGGATTGAAAGCGAGAAAACAGCCGTGCTTTCGGCAACCGCTCCGCAGCCGGGAAGGAAGGAGAGCAGAAGCGGCGAAAAGAGCGCGATTACAGCCCACGCGCCGCTGCCTACGCCCGCTACGGTGCTTAAAAGCCCGTCAAGCCCGTCAAGCAGGTTCGCGCTGTTTATCATCAAGAGAACGGTGATAAACATAAGCGGCAGATACCAGAAGCCCAAATCCCATTCGATGTTGACAAAGGGAACGATGACCTTTGAGCCTATCTGCGGATGGAAATAGCAATACGCGGTGAAAAGCCCCGCGATAAGCACCTGACCCGCAATCTTCTGCCAGGGGGTAAGCCCCAGGCTGCGCTTCTTTACCACCTTGATATAGTCGTCAAGGAAGCCGACTGCCATTGAAAGCAGCGCGGTTCCCAAAAGCCCGACGGAAGCATCCTGCCAAAGGCTGTTGCCGAAGGGACGGCAAACGAGAAACGCAAGGGTTGCGGTGAAGGCAATCATAATTCCGCCCATTGTAGGCGTTCCCTGCTTCTTCTTATGGCTCTCGGGTCCCAGCTCATACTCGGTCTGACCGTACTTGAGCTTGCGAAGATAGCCGATAAGGTAGGGACCTATCAAAAGGGTGAGCAGAAAGGGCAGCAGAAGGGCAATAATGTAATGCAGCACGGGGTTTCCTCCTTGGTCGGCGGCATAGCCGCACAATAATCAAATGCTATTCTACGACTTTTTCCCCGCCTTGGCAACCGCCCTTATAAAAGGAATACAGACCCTCAGCGAACAAGCTCCGGATGCGCTTTAAGAAGCTCCGCCACAACAACCTTTTCGTCAAACGGATGCTTTACTCCGTTAATCTCCTGATAGGTTTCGTGTCCCTTGCCCGCAAGCAGCACGATATCTCCGCTTTCAGCCATCTTCATTGCATAAAGAATCGCTTCGCGCCTGTTTTCAATTATCGTGTACGCTCCATCGGTGCGCTTGATTCCCTCCTCCAGCGAGGCGAGAATGTCGTAAGGGTCCTCCGTGCGCGGATTATCGCTGGTGAGAACGCAGAAATCCGCGTATGTTCCGCCGATTTCGCCCATGATTGCCCGCTTTGCGTGGTCGCGGTCGCCGCCGCAGCCAAAGACCGCGATTATCCTTCCGCGAGCGAACTGCCTGACGGTTGTGAGAATAACGTGGAGCGCCTCGGGCGAATGCGCGTAGTCAAGGATAACCTTGAAGGGCGTTCCGGTTTCGAGCGTTTCCTCGCGCCCGGGTACGGCTCTCAGATTCTCAAGCCCCTCCTTAATGGTCGAGGCGGGAATTCCGAGGATATATGCCGCGCTTGCGGCGGCAAGAGCGTTGTAAACGTTGAACATTCCGGTAAGGCGCAGGCGAATTTCATGCTGCTCAAGGTCCCTGAACATGAGCTTGAAATTCACTCCGTCCTCGCCAACCTCAATATCACGGGCGAACAAATCCGCGTTATGCGCGATTGCGAAGGTAACCTTGGGTATAGTAAGCCCCGAAAGCATGCTCTCCGCGCGCTCGTCATCCGCGTTGAACGCGCCGTTTTTCGCAAGACCGTTCGTGAAAAAGGTCTTCTTCGCGGCAAAGTAATTATCCATAGTTCCGAAGTAATCAAGGTGATCCTGCGAAAGGTTCGTGTAGATGCCCACCTCAAAGCGCATACCCGCAAGTCTGTCCATACTCAGGGCGTGGGCTGAAACCTCCATTACTACAACCTTTACACCGTCATCAGCCATCAGCCTCAGGGTCTGTTGAAGGTCGATGGGGTCGGGAGTGGTAAGCTCGCTCTTGAGATGCTTATCCGCAATCATGCTTCCCGTTGTGCCGATAAGCCCGCAGCGGTAGCCCGCCTTTTCGATGATGGACTTAATCATATAGCTTGTGGTGGTTTTGCCCTTTGTTCCCGTGATTCCGATAAGCTTCATTCCGTCGGAGGGGCAGCCGTAAAAGGCGCGGGCTATATAGGACATTGCCGCGCGGACGCTCTTTACCCTGACCTGAGCAACGGGAATTTCATCCAAAAACCTTTCGACGATAAGGGCGCAAGCGCCGTTCTTGACCGCGCCTTTTGCATAATCATGCGCGTCAAAGCGAAGCCCGGGGATGCAGAAGAAAAGCGCGTTTGACATTTTCTTTCTGCTGTCCGCCATAAGGCTTTCTATGTTAACGCCGGTATCCCCGCGCGTTTCCAGAACAAAATCCCCTTCGGCAATAAGTTCCTGTAATCTCATATAGCTTCCTCCTCAAGGTATGGAAAACTTAACAACAATAACGGTATCCGGCGGAACGTATGCTCCTGCCAACGGGCTTTGGGAAGCGGCGAAGCCGCTGCCCTCCGGAGTCATAAGGAGTCCCTTTGCGCGAATCTCTCTTCCCGCCTCGGTCATCGTCATACCCCTTACATCGGGAACGGCAACGAGCGTTTCGGGCGTAATTCCGCTATCGGGCTGCGTGTAGAGCATAACCTCGCCGCCGCGCGTAAGGCTTGTTCCCGCAGGCGGCATCTGCGAAAGCACCGTGTCGCCTGCTCCGTCCGTTTCGGCGCTGAGTGTTATAAGCGAAAGCTCGCGCTTTGCCGCCGAAAGCGAAAGACCGGTAAGCGACGGAACAGTAACCTCCGGAATTAGCTCGCCTTCCTTCGGAAAGCCCATGCTCTCAAGCGTCTCTGCCATAATCTGTGCGGCGAAGGGAGCGGCTGTCGCGCTTCCGTAGTCAACCGGCACTTTTGCCTCGCTGACTATGATAAGCAGCGCGATAACTGGGTCATCAGCCGGAGCAAAGCCGAGGAAGGAGCCGACATGGGTATCGGTAACAACCCTTCCGTCGCGGTAAAACTGCGCCGTTCCCGTCTTTCCGCCTATCCGATAGCCGCTGACGCGGGCGTTCTTGCCTCCGCCCTTTTCAACCACAAGCTCAAGCAGCCCGCGCATCGTTTTCGAGGTTTCGGCGCTTATCGGATTTGCGACGGTTTCCGCAACCGACTCGTAAATGGTTTCGCCCTCGGGCGTTACCACAGAATTAACGATGTGGGGCTTCATAAGCCTGCCGCCGTTAACCACGGAGCTTGCCGCAGTGATGAGCTGGAGCGGAGTAACCGCGATGGACTGCCCGAAGCCGACTCGCGCAAGGTCAACATTCTTGAGCGCGGAAAGCGGAATCATAATTCCCGCCGCCTCGCCCGGAAGCTCAATTCCGCTTATTCTTCCAAGCCCGAAGGCGGAAAGATATCGGTAAAGCCTTTCCGAGCCAAGCCGCAGGGCAAGCTCCACAAACACGGGATTGCAGCTGTTGCAGAAGCCCTCCGCCATCGTTTCATCCCCGTGCGCCCGTCCCCAGCACTTGATTGCATCGCCGTCAACGGTAATTCGCGCGGAGCAATGAAACTTATCGTCCGGATTTGTTACTCCCGCGTCCAGAGCGGCGGCGGCTGTCAGAATCTTGAAGGTAGAGCCCGGCTCGTGCACATCGCTGACAAGCGTTATCCGCATAAGCTGATTGAGCGTTTCAAGCTCATCTCGCGGCGGGCTGTTCGGGTCGTAATCGGGCTTAATGCACATAGCCAGAATTGCGCCCGTCCTCACGTTCATCATTATGCACGAGGCGGATTTTGCCTCATTGACAGCAATGCACTCGCGCATAGCCTTCTCGCATATACTTTGAAGAACGCTGTCAACGGTAAGCACAAGGGTGTTTCCGGCTTTAGGCGGAATGTAAAGCGTTTCGCCGTCCGGAAGCGTCCGTGCGGAGGCGTCAACCTCCGTTCGGTACTCGCCGTCAACCCCGCGAAGGACGCTCTCATACT
>CAZUTB010000022.1:6433-11104 GCA_964622905.1 uncultured Oscillospiraceae bacterium
ACTGCGCTTCAAGCCCGCTCTGACCTACGGAATCAACGTTTGTAAGCCCCAAAACCTGCGCAAGCGCCGCGCCGAGAGGATAGACCCTTCTTGTGTCCTCCTCAAAGGCTACGCCGCGAAGCGTCCTGTTTCCGCGCTCAAACTCAGCCTGCCGGAGCGAGCGGATTTCGTCAACCACATCCCGCGGGACCTGCCGTTTCAGGATTACGGACGCCTTTGTTTTGTCCACAATGCGCTTCCTTATGGTTTCCTCAGAAACGTTCAAAACAGGCGATAAAGCCTCTGCGAACGCCGCGTCATCCGCGATTACGCGCGGATTGGCGGTAACCACAAAGGCTGTAGCGCTAATCGCCAATACATGGCCGTTTCTGTCGGTAATGTTTCCCCTGCCCGCGGTTACTACTCCTTTCCTCGTCCATTGCGCTACTCCGCGGGCGGTAAGCTCGCGCGAATTGAAAACGCATACGGACGCAAGGCGCGCAAGAAGCGCAAGCCCAAGGAAAACGAAAATAAGCACCAGCAGGAGCATTCGCTTGCGTACAAGGACTGCTGACCTTTGCAAGCCTGTTTCCCCCAACCTCCCGGATTAATCCAGGAAAAAGAATATGGCGTTCCAGAAGCCCTCGCGCTTCGGGGGAGCTGAAGCGTAGGAATCCGAAACGGTATCGGGGCACTCAAGCGCGGCAACAGGGATTGTGTTTGCTCCCGCGCCGGAAATCATGCCTAGATAGCGAACTGCATGGGTTACCACTGTATCCTGATTGAGAAGCTTTTCCGCCTCCGCGCTAAGGTCGATATTATCCTTTATGGTATCGGCTATGCGCGCCCTTACTGCGTTTTCCTCCTTTTGAAGGAGGGTTACCTTGCCGTAGGACATAAGGAGCATTATGCAGAGAACGGAAAAAAGCACTCCGAGAGTCGTGAAGAAAACCTTCGGAGAAACGCCGCGCTTATACGGAATCAAGACCTGCGGCACAGCGGCAGGTCCCAAGGGATACCTAAGCAGGTCACAGCGGTCAATGCTCATCATTCGAGAAAGCGGAAGCTCACGCTCGTCCTGATACGGAGCGCTTACCGTTTCGCCTCTTCGCCTTCTGCGAACGGGAATTGCTATCGAGCCGCCGTCAAAGGCATAGGTGTCAGGCTTTAAGGCAGACGAACCCGAAACAGGCGCGTATGCGCCGGTATAACGAGCATAGCTGCCGCCCGCTGAAGCCCTCGTCATGCATATTCGCCTGCCTTTCAGATGATGCCGGTCGCTTAACGCTCCTCGCCGAGCTGCAGCTCGCTGAGGTAATCGCTGATTTCGTCCTTATGCTCGTCAAAATACTTCTCTTCCTCGCGAGCCTTAAGGAGGGTGACTATACGAATCACGCGGCTGTCGCCGCTTATCTCAATATCTTTTTCCTCTCCGAGGAAGCGCTGGCGCAGCTTCTGGGGCAATAAAAGCCTGCCCTGCGCGTCCATAGTGCTTTCCGGATAAGAGGAGCGAGCGAACTGAGCCATCGCCGCCGCCTTTGTTCTGTCCGTTCCCCTGCCGAGCTTTTCAAGCAGCTCGAGCTTTTCGAGGAACACCTTTTCGGGGTAAAGGGCGATAGCGTCAAAGGTCAGCGTAACGCCGACCACAAACTTTTCGCCAAGCCCCTGCCTGAAGGGAACAGGAATAATGATGCGGCCCTTGCTGTCAACGGAATGCTCATATGCTCCGAAGAAAAGCTCGCTAAGCTCAGCCACTTCTTACCCCTCCTCCCCCGTATATCGTTTTGTGGAATCAGCCGCCGATTGTGCGCCGAAAGAGGCTCACCGGTATCGGTCGCGCCATATCTCGGGATTTTGCTCCCCAATTTGGACTTTACCTCCACTTGACACCACAAATTATGCACGAACAGGCTGAAAAACGCAATAGGCGAGAGGCATACGCCTTCGGGTATGCCATAACATATTTGTAGCAATTTCAAGTTCAATGAGAAAACACGTTCGTGTTACTTTTTATGTGAATTGTAGGCGATAGCTGCCGCTGCCACAGAATATGGCGATTGGCGCACAGTTTTCGCAATTATATTTCGTTTTTGTTGCGTTTTTATTACTTTTATTTAATATATATTTTCACAAACCGACATCGTCTTATATTTTCTTAATCGTATGTTTGCATTTCCATATTTCTACGAAGCAAAAACGACGAATGGGCAAAGCCGCCACAGCTGCGCCGCGAAAGTGCCGAAAGCCATAAAAATGCGCGCAAAAAAGCGCGTCCGCCCCACAAAGGGGCAAAACGCGCTCCACAATACGCTATCTTATCTCCACTGCCACTGTTTACAGTATTCTCAAGGGCGCAAACGAGAGAGCATCGCAGGAAACGAGCCTGTACTCCACTCCGTTTTTGTTTCCGGAAAAGCCCGCCTTAATGCCCGCTCCGTGCAAATGCCCGTAAACGCATATGCTGACGCCGCTTTCCTCAATAAGCGCGCTGACCTCGTTATCCGCAAAGCCGTCGGCGCAGGGTGGGAAATGCAGCATACACACAAGCGGCTTTTCCGCCGAAAGTTTCTTTGCGGCGCGAACGGAAAGCCTCAGCCTTCCGATTTCGCGTTTGTATATTTTATCATCCTCGGCAAGCAGGGTCTGCGAGGGCGAAGGAACCGTCCAGAGCCTCGTTCCGCAAACTACGCAGGCGGGGCACTCATACGCGTCGTTCTGGAGGGCGCAGATGCTTTCGGGAAGCGCCTCCCTGAGCTGCGTAAGGGATGACCACCAGTAGTCGTGATTTCCGCGAAGGATGAGCTTTTTTCCGGGCAGCGCACCTATAAGTTCAAGGTCGGGAAGCGCGCTCCCAAGCTGCATCGCCCAGCTCAAATCCCCGGGAATAAGCACAAGGTCGTCATCCTCAACGGTTTTGCGCCAGTTTTCCGAAATGCGCGCAAAGTGATCGTTCCACTGCTCCCCGAACACATTCATGGGCTTATCCATGCCGCCGGCAAGATGCAGGTCGCCAATCGCAAACACGCGCATTTCTATATTACTCTTCCTCTTCTTCGTCTTCGTCCTTATCCGCCTGACGTTCCTCATCCTCAAGGACGGTTTCGAGCGAAAGCTCATTGCGGATTTCTCCGTACTCGGGAGACGCCATATCCTCCTGTATATCGGGAATTATCTCGTCCATGCTGCTTACAGGGTCAATATCTATGCTGCTCGGGTCTACGGTAGTTTCCTCCTGAGAGTCTATTGTATCCCCATCATGCCCGCTCATTTCCTTAAGGCAGGCAAGGCATACGTCCTTTCCGGGCAGCGCGGGCGCTTCGTTGCAAATGGAGCAAAGCTCCTGTTCCTCATGCGGCTTCTCGCCAAGAAGGTCCCTGCGGCATACGCGGCACAGCTTCTCACCATCGTCAAGAATATAGTTTAACTCACAGCGCGGGCATTTTTCCAGCAGCATTACAATCCCTCCACAATATTGACAGCAATATTTTTCCGTGGAAACCAAGAACCAATTCGCTTGCGCATGGTATTGCAGTTTGTTACGATAGTGTTACAAAACTGCTACACAGCAGTCACAAAGGAGGAAAAACCATGATACACGGTGTTAAACGCACATCATTAAGTCTTTTACTAGCCCTTGCTCTGCCCTTTCAGGCAAGCGCCGCCGCTCCATGCGGACAACAGTATTCAAACGGCACAGAATATGTCAGAAATGCCGTCTGCGATACAAGGCGGGATAAAGATAGCACAACAGAGCAGCAAAAGCAAGAGGAAAATGTAAACGAGGCAAATTCCGTGAGCGGATGCGTCGTGAACGAGAACGGAGTATGCATAATTCACATAGAATGCGACACAAACCGCTCTTTCATTGCGGATAACGGGCTTACAAGCGGCTCATGCTCGGGAAGCGCGGCGACCGAGAAGCCCTGCGAAAGCTCCGACTGCAAGCCCACCTCCGAAATAACGCCTGCAAACACCCCTTGCGTTGGAAGCGGGTGCGAAAGCACCAAGGCTCCGGAGGCGGCAGCAACAAAAACGCCGACAGCCGAAGCGCCTACGGCAGCACCCGCGACGCAGGAGCCTACCGCAGCTCCTACCATTAGCCCCACAAAAGCGCCAACGGCAAAGCCCACAGCAGAGCCGACGGCAAAGCCGCAGAACACCGGCGCAAGCGCGGCGGAGGCGGAAGCCGTAAGCCTTATGAACGAGGACAGGCTGAGGAACGGGATGGCAGCGCTGCCCGTAGACGCTGAGCTTTCAAAGATAGCAAGGCTCAAGGCTGAGGATATGCGCGACAACGGCTACTTTGCGCACGAATCGCCGACCTACGGAAGAATGGCGGATATGCTCACAAGCATGGGCTACAAATACAGCGCGGCAGGCGAAAACATTGCGCACCACGCAAGCGTTCTCAAGGCTGAGGCGGCGTTCATGTCCAGCGCGGGGCACAAGCGCAATATTCTCTCCGCATCATGGACAAAGGTCGGAATAGGGATTGCAATTGACAAAAACGGCTACATCTATGAATGCCAGGTATTTGCGCGCTAAAACGGCTTTTCAAAATACATTTGAACTTCTGGATCATTTGTTTTTGAATACTCAGGAATGTATTTTGTCATTTCTTCAATTCCGTCATCTCTGGAAACAAGTAAATCTATTTTATGGTTTGTATTTGTAATTTGCTAGAAGATACTC
>CAZUTB010000023.1:0-10993 GCA_964622905.1 uncultured Oscillospiraceae bacterium
CACAAGGCGCTCCTTTTCCTTCATGTCAAGGCGCGGCATTGAGGCAAGCAGACCATTTGTATACGGATGCTGAGGATTATAGAAGATTTCGTTTACGCTGCACTGCTCGAAGATATGCCCCGCGTACATAACCGAAACCCTGTCGCAGATTTCTGCGACAACGCCGAGGTTATGAGTGATGAAGACGATGGACATATCGGTCTTCTTCTTGATGTCCTTCATCAATTCAAGAATCTGCTCCTGAATCGTAACATCAAGCGCGGTTGTCGGTTCATCTGCTATAAGGAGCTTAGGCGAGCAGATAAGCGCCATTGCTATCATTGCGCGCTGACGCATACCGCCGGAAAACTCATGCGGGTACTGGTCCACGCGCTTTGCGGCATTGTTTATTCCAACCTGCTCAAGCACCTCAATCGCGCGGGCGCGGGCATCCTTCTTGGAAATGTCCTTGCGGTGACTCGTGAGCGCCTCAATAAGCTGATTGCCGACGGTGTAGACCGGATTAAGGCAGGTCATCGGGTTCTGGAATATCATGGCAATCTCGCTTCCGCGGAGCTGAGTCATCTGCTCCTTGGAATACTCAAGCAGATTATCGCCCTCAAAGGTTATGCTTCCGCCGACAACGCGCCCGGGGCTTTGCAGCAGACCCATAATGGAATAAGCCTCAACGCTCTTTCCCGAGCCGCTTTCGCCGACGATTCCCATTACCTCATGCGCGCCGAGAGAATACGTTATTCCGTCAACCGCCTTTACCTCGCCTACGGGAGTAAAGAAGGAAACGCGCAAATTCTTTATTTCCAAAAGCTTTTCATTTTCCATCGCTATTTCTCCTTACTTCTTCAAGCGCGGGTCAAGCGCGTCGCGAAGACCATCGCCGACCAGATTGAGGGATAATACCAGAACCGTAAGGATTATTGCGGGGAACAGCATACGGTACGGATACATGAATATGGTGTCAATCGCGTCCGAACACATTGAGCCGAGGCTCGCCATAGGCGCGGAAACGCCCAGACCCAAGTAAGAAAGGAAGGACTCAAGGAAAATTGCCGAAGGAATCTGGAGGCAGGTGGTAATAACCAGCTGACCGATGCAGTTCGGAATAAGATGACGCACGATAATCTTGCGGCTCGATACGCCCAGAGCGCGCGCCGCCGTTACATACTCCTGCTTTTTAAGCATAAGCACCTGACCGCGGACGATTCGCGCCATTCCGACCCAATAGAGCATTGCGAACGTGATGAATATACTGACGATTCCGACGCCAAGGTCGCTCATGGCCTTTACGAAGCCGACGCTTGAGGAATCGAACCACGCCTGCAAAGGAGATTTCAGAACAACCTGAAGCAGAAGCACGATAAGCACATCCGGAACGGAGTAGATAATCTCGATAATTCTCATCATCACAAAGTCAACCTTGCCGCCGGCAAGCCCTGAAATCGCTCCGTATATAGAGCCGATAACAAGCACGATAAGCGCCGCAACGATGCCGATGATGATGGACACGCGCGTTCCGTACATACTGCGCGCAAGCAAATCGCGTCCTGCGGAGTCTGTTCCGAATACGTGCGGGAAAACCGAGGTGCGCATCACAAGCTGCTTTGCGCCCTCTGCCTTTTCCGCGGAGAACTCTATAGCGGTCTTTTCATACTCGCCTGCGATGTAATCGGCTTCCTTGACCGTGTACAGAGCGGGATCTCCGTTAGTATCAAGCACGAGCAGAACATTTTCGATGGATTTGGGAATGTTGAACGCGTAGGTTGCGCCCTTAAAGTCGATATAGTAATTGCCCTTCTTGATATAGGTCATCGAGCCTGAAAGCAGCGAGGTTGAGTAAACCGCATCGGCGTCCTTCAAAATACTGATAACCGCCTGCTCGGATGGTGCATACTCAAACGGACCAATCTTTGCCGTGCTGCGATACTGCTCCTCATAGCTGTACGCTATGAAATACGGACCGACAAACGCAAACAGCAGAAGCACAATGAACACGCAGAGCGCGACCATAGAAACCGAATTGCGCCTGAAGCGCCGCCATGCGTCGCGCCAGTAGGAAACGCTCTTATGAACCGTTACCATTGATTCCTTTTCATTCTGAGTAGCCGGTTCAAAATCCGCATCACCGAGATTATCCCAAGCAAGAACCTTGTCCACGTCACCGTGGAACAAATTGAACTTTTTCTTTTCCACGGCTTAGTCCTCCTTCGCGCTCAGGGTAATGCGCGGGTCAACAATCTTATAGGCGATATCAACCACAAGGTTCATTAGCACTATAAGGGCGGCAAGAACGACGGTTGTGCCCATTATAAGCGGGTAATCGCGGTTCAGGATGCTCGAAATGAAGTACTTGCCAAGCCCCGGAATTCCGAAGGTGGTTTCAACAACGAAGCCGCCCGTGATGATTCCCGCGGTAAGCGGTCCAAGGTAGGTGATTACGTGAATAAGGGAATTCCTTAAGGCGTGCTTGAAGATAATCTTCTTGGTTTTAAGTCCCTTTGCAAGCGCGGTGCGGATGTAATCCTGATTAATAGCGTCAAGCATACTTGTTCTGGTGAGCTTGGCAATATAGCAGGAGGGATAAAGGGAGAGGGTTATTGTGGGCATTATATAGGAAGCAAAGTTAGGAAGGCTTCCCGAGATAACGGGCAGCCAGCCAAGCGCTACGCCGAATATCATAAGCAGCAGAGTTGCGGCAACAAACGCAGGCACGGCTACGCCGAAGGTGGTAACAACGCGCAAAACGTTATCTACCCATTTTCCGCGATTATAGGCGGCAATGCAGCCCAGCGGTATTCCTACCAAAACCGCCAGCAGCAGCGCGCAGACGCCGACCTTGATGGATAGCTCAAACTTGCCCTCGTGAAAGAGTATGGTTGTTACGGGCGTCCCCTCCTGCATTTTAAGAGAGGTGCCCATGTCGCCCTTAAGATAATTGCCGATATAGTTAGCCCACTGCACAACAAGCGGCTTGTCAAGCCCGTACTTGGCGTTGGCAAGAGCTATCTGCTCGGGCGTAGATTTTTCCGTCATGAACGGGCTGCCGGGGATTGCGTTCATCAGAAAAAACGTTACGGAGGCTATCAGAAGCAGCGTGAGGAACGCCGCCACTATTCGCTTCAGTATGTAAACAGCCATTTCTTTCCTTCTCTCTTTGCCGTATGCTTATACGGCGGTGTCTTCAACCCGTAACGAATGAAAAACTATGCATCTTTGCACATCCATTAAGGATTGATAGACAATTATTAAACATTTGAGGGTGTGTGTCAAGGCTTTCACAAACAGATACTGGAACAAACACGCGTCGTAATTGTTTATTTATTGTTTTTCATCCGAATATCAACCGTTTAGTACAAAGAAAAAACAAAAAAGGCGCGTCCGCCAAAAAACGGACGCGCAAGTCATATGAATACTGTGAATAATTACTCGCTCATTACCATGCACGCCTTGTCAAATTCGGGCTTTGCGTGCGCGCAGTCGGCAAAAAGCAGAGGCATATTGGAGAAGCCGTCGCGGTGCAGCTTGTCAAGCCAGGTAACGTCATCCGCAGCGCCCCAGAAGGTTACGCTGTCAATATCGGCAGAGTATTTCCTAAACACGCGGAAGACCTCCTCCCAGCGGGAAATCTGCTTCCGCCTCTGCTCGTCGCTCGGGCGCGTCAGCCCCGAAATGCTCTCGCTCATAACGCCTTTTACGCTCATGTCAAGCTCTGTAAACTGTATGCGAAGCCCCAGCTCTCTGTAAGCGCAGATGGCTTCCTCAATAAGCTCTGTATTCGGCACTTCAATATTCCAATGCCCCTGCAGCCCTACTCCGTCAACGGGGATTCCCCTGTCCTTCATATCGGTTATAAGCCTGATGATTCTTTCGCGCTTTTCAGGAAGGCAGGCGTTGTAATCGTTATAAATGAGCGAGCCCTTAGGAAGGCAGGAAGCCGCATGGCTGAAAGCCTCGGCGATAAAATCATCGCCGACGGTCTGCGTCCACTGCGACAAGCGCAGGTATTCCTCCGGCTTATCCGAAACCGCCTCGTTGACGACATCCCATTGATAGCACTCCGGAAAATGCTCCGCCATAACGTCGATATGCTTAAAGAGGCGTGAAAGCATCGTTTCGCGTGAGGCAACCCCCGCTCCGTCCCTGAAGAACCATGCGGGCGTTTGATTATGCCACGCAAGGGTATGACCGCGCATTTTGATTCCGTTCTTTTTTCCGTAGGCTATGAATTCATCCGCAAGGCGAAAATCGTACTCGCCCAAGGAGCGCATTACGCTTTCGGGCTTCATGGCATTTTCGGCGGTTATAGTGGAAAACTGCGCGCGAATAAGCTTGTCATGTGATTTCATTGAACGCGGGCTTACTGCCGCACCGATAAGAAAGCTGTTTTTGCAGAGTTCCTTAAGAGCTTCCATAATAAACCCTCCCGAGATTACTTGTTTACATTATACACATTCATGCGGTGAATGCAACAGAGATTAACTAATTGGCTGTTTACGCGCGCTTTGGGTAAGGAAAAACTGCGGCGCAAAGGCGGTTAATTATGCTTTACAACGCTTTTTGAATACTATATAATGAAGAAAGCAAGAGGAAAAAGGAGATACGCCCATGCATACGCCCGCATTATCGTTTGGGCATATTATATCGGCTGCGGCTGAATATCGGTTCTCGTATGCTTTCATCAATATTGCTGTTGCGGCAGTGCTGCTTGCTTCACTGCTGATACTTTTTCATATAATTATGCAGCACAAAAAGAGAATGGTAACGGACAGCATCAGCAAGAATATGCTCCTTGACGCGATAACTAATCTCGGCGATAACTCGATAGCAATCTATGAAATATGCGGAGAAAACATCAGAACGGTTTACTCAAGCCCCAATATGGCAAAGCTCAGCCTGCGCTCGCAGGACGAATACGAGAATGAGCTTTCAGCGATACCCGACCCTATCGCCGCGTTTGTCTATCCGGAGGATAGGCAGCGCCTGCTTGAGCGCATCGCTAAGTCCGTTCCCTTCGGGCTTCCGATTAACATAACGTACAGATTCGTAAAGAAAAGCGGAGAGATTTCATGGATTCACCTCTCCGCCTCGCAGATTGCGCAAAAGGAACAGGCTCACACCTACTGCGCCACCTTCAGCAACGCGCCGGACGAAGCGCGTGTATTTGAAGGGCTTGTCAACAACAGCACGACCGCCGTTTATGTATGCGACCGAAAGGATCAAAAGCTGCTATTCGTAAACGACGCAATGAAGGCGCTTATCGGAAACAAGAACGAAACCTATATCGGAAAGCCCTGCCACGAGGTATTCTGCAAAAGCAGCGAGCTTTGCCAAACCTGCCCGATACGTCACGGCTCTTTTTCGGCGGACGGGACTTTCGATTATCAGTACAGCGACGGAGCGCGGGAATACTCAATAAAGAGCAAGCTTATTGTGTGGAACGAGATACCCGCTTTTATTCAATACATAAACGAGGACAGCGCGAAGATTCGCTCCCAAAGGCTGATGCTCGACCTGCTTATGCGCTTCCCCGGCGGAGCGGGAATGCTGTCGGAATCGGGCGGAGTAATCAAAGCCGAATACCTGAACGACGGCTTCTACGGTATATTCGAGAACCCGCCGAAGAACAGATTCTACATTTGCTCAGAGCATTTCACGGAGCTTATTCATCAGAGCGATGTTAAGCTGCTTGAGGGCGAAATCGCGGCGGCATCAAAGGAGAGGCGCAATTCCGTATGCGCGCTAAGGATGCGGGACGGCGAAAAAAAGTACAAGTGGGTTTCCGTCAAAACGGCTTTTGCATACGGAAGCAACGGAAAGCGCGTGTTCTACGCCTCCTTTACCGATATAGACGAAATGAAAACGAGCGAGCTGGCGGCGCAAAGCAAATACAACAATCAGCTGGCGTATCTGCAATATCTGAAAAGGTCCGCCCTCTCCTCCGTTCGCGTGAACCTTACCTCCAACACCTTCAGCGAGGAAACAATAAACGATTCCCGATATCTTTCGCTTGATGCAAGCTCTTGCGACAACGGCTTCAGGCAGCTTTGCTCACTTGTCCGCCTTTCCGACAGGCAGCCCGATTTTGACAGGATGTTTGACCGCCACAGGCTGCTTGAGGGCTTTGAAATGGGACAGAATCACTTTGAATGCGAGTTCAGGCAGCGCATTCTAAGCGGCGAACAGAGATGGGTTAAGGCAAGCATCGACCTTGCGAAGAACCCGATAAGCGGCGACATAGAGGGAATGCTGACCATAAGCGATATACACAGAAGGAAAACCGACGAGCTTGTTTTTAATAAGGTTGTAAGCGAGGATATTGATTACCTTGCGTACCTTGATATCGCGTCCGGCGTTGTGCATATGCTGAGAGCGAAATCCATCTACACCAGAGGGATGACGGATAGCGATATGAGCTATTCCGCCGTCATTGCGCGCCTTATAGACGGCTTTGTCCGCGAGGAAGAGCGGGATAAATGCCGGCAGCTTCTCAGGCTGCAGAACGTTATTGCGCAGCTCGAAGCCGAGAGCGAGTTTTCCGCCGTTGTAGATATAGAAAAGGGAAGCCTTGGCAAGCCCGCGTTCCTGAAAATAACCTCTAGCTGGCTTGACGGCGCCAAGGAGGTTATCATGTTCCGCTGCAAGAATGTGACGGACATTCTGTTTGAAGAGCATAAGCAGAAGCAGGAGCTTGAGCAGGCGCTTATGAGCGCAAAGAGCGCAAGCAACGCAAAGAGCGAGTTCCTTTCAAAAATGAGCCACGAAATCAGAACGCCGATGAACGCTATCGTCGGAATGGCGAGGATTGCGCAGACCGGAGCGAGGGACCAGCGCGAGCTGACGCGCTGCCTTGCGACAATAGAACGCTCCAGCGATTATCTTCTCTCTTTGATAAACGATATATTGGATATGAGCCGGATTGAAAGCGGCAAGTTCAGCCTGAATCCAGAATGGCATACGCTTTCGGAGGTTATTGAGCCTTGCGCCGATATGTTCATAACCATGCTTACCGAAAAGCACATCAAATTCTCCTATCCCTTCGAGGATAAGCTGCATCCCGGCTTCCTTTTCCTGATGGATTTGATGAGAATGAAGCAGATTTTTATGAACCTTATAGGCAACGCCGCGAAATTCACTCCCGAGGGCGGAGAAATCGAGGTAAAGATAAAGAACATTTCTGTAAGCGATACGGTATGCGTTGACGAGTTCACCGTGCGCGATACAGGCTGCGGAATGAGCGAGGAATTCATACCGCGCATCTTTGAACCCTTCGAGCAAGAGCAGAACGTTTACTGCTCAACCATAAAGGGCACGGGGCTTGGGCTTTCGCTTGTAAAGAGCATTGTTGACGATATGCGCGGAAGCATTACCGTAAAAACCGCGCTTGGCAAAGGCTCTGCGTTTACAGTTCGGCTTCCTTTGAATTTTAAGGCGGGCAAAAAGAAGGATACGGAGCAGAGAGTATGGAACGATAAGCGGCTTGACGGGCTCAGCATTCTGCTTGTTGAGGATAACGATGTAAACACGGAGGTTGCAAGCTCCCTCCTTACAGGCGCGGGCGCAAAGGTAACGACGGCGGAGAACGGCAAGGCGGCGATTGAAAAATTCCTGTTGTCGAAGGAAGGCGAGTATTCCGCAATCTTGATGGACATAAGAATGCCGGTTATGAGCGGAATAGAAGCGACAAAGCAAATACGCGCGCTTAAGAGAAATGACGCCTTGAGCATACCGATAATCGCGATGACGGCGGATGTATTCAGCAAAAGAAAAGATGAAGCTATAAGCGCGGGAATGAACGACACTGTAATAAAGCCGATAGACCCGCAAAAGCTGTTTGAGGTGCTGGAATTATGGGTAAAGAAGAATAAGAGCAGCTTTCGGAAGGACGAATGAGGTGTCAATCTGTCAAATAACCTGATTGTTGCTTTAGGGAAGCACGAAAGGGGTACCCCTTCATCAACAATCCACAGGGGTGGCTTTGCCGCCCCGAGGAGCGTCTGAAAGACGCTTCCTATATCATTTCCTGCCCGAGAGGCGAAGCCGAACAAGGAAATGATGCAAACCGGAGCAAGCAAGCGAAGCGCACTTGCTCCGAAAGCTTGTCAAAAACTCGTTTTTGACAAGCTCGAGGTTTGACTATTATGCTAAAATCATTGTATAATATCACACAGCGTTAAGCCGATATTTTGTACAGGCTTAGCCTTTATAGGAGAAAGGATAAATAATGAAAGCAAAAACAGAGCCTTATGTGATTCCAAAGGGTCCGGCGATAGGCGGACAGGCTGTTATGGAGGGCGTTATGATGCGCTCGCCCGATAATGTAGCAATCGCAGTCAGGCGTGAAAACGGAGATATTGTTGTAAAATGCGACCCCAATGTTCCCATTTCCAAAAAGCACAAGTGGATGGGCTACCCCTTCATTCGCGGAATCGTAAATTTTTGCCTCATGCTTTCCGTTGGAATGAAGACGCTCACCGCATCGACCCAAATGCTCGGAATTGCCGATGAGGAGCCGACTAAATTTGAGAAATGGCTCTCCAAGAAGCTCGGCAAGGGAATAGACAAGATAGTGATGGGAACGGCTATTGTGCTTGCTGTTTTCCTCTCCGTTCTGCTCTTCTTCATGCTGCCCGAGTTTGTCGCTAAGCTGCTTAAGAGCGTTATATCAAGCAATGTGCTTGTAAACCTGCTGAGCGGCATCGTAAGAATACTCATCCTGATAGGCTATATCATGTTCTGCGCGAAGGTTCCGGATGTCAGAAGAACCTTCCAGTATCACGGCGCGGAGCATAAAACGGTATACTGCCACGAGCATGAAAAGCCGCTGACGCCCGAGAACGCGAGGGTTTACACGACCCTCCATCCCCGCTGCGGAACAAGCTTTCTGCTTATCGTTTTCGTTTTAAGCATTATACTTTTCACTCTGCTTGGCTATCAGGGCGATTCCTTCATTCTGCGCCTGCTTTCGCGGCTTGCGCTTCTTCCGATAGTAGCGGGAGTCAGCTATGAGCTGCTGCAATATCTGGCAAGGCATGAAAACGCGTTCATCCGCGCCGTGCGCTGGCCCGGAATGCAGCTGCAAAGGCTCACCACAAAGCAGCCCGATGACGGAATGCTGGAGGTTGCAATCGCTTCCATGAACGCAGCAATCGACGGTCTGCCCCAGGGCGAGCATACCTCCGAAGGCTGGGTTATAGTTCCGCCTTCCGAAGAATACCTTGCCGCTAACCCCAAAGCCAAGGCTGTAAGAGAAAAGAACACTCCTAAGGCTGACGCAGCTGCGGCGGAGGTTGGCAGTGCAGAGGAAAACGGATGACCGTTCGCGCGCTTATAAGAAAGCTTTCCGAAGCGCTCTCAGGCGTTTGCGAAAGCCGCGATGAAGCCGTATACGAAGCGCGCGAGATAATGTGCGCCTTGCTTTCGCTGAGCTTTTCGCGAGTTTTCACGATGATGGACAGCGAGATTTCCGAGGACATTTCGGCAAAAGCCGAAAGCATAGCGGCGGAGCGGCTCAGCCACACGCCGCTATACTATTGCCTTGGGAAAGCGCCCTTCTGCTCAAGGGAGTTTTTCGTAAACCGCTCCGTGCTTATTCCCCGCCCCGAAACCGAGGAGCTGACCGAAAGGGCGATCGAGTACATAAAGAGCCGCAGCGTCAAAAAAGCGCTTGACCTATGCACCGGAAGCGGCTGCATTGCGATAACGGTCAGCCTTGAGTGCGGCGGCGTTTCGGTTTTTGCCTCCGATATAAGCGGCGAGGCTATCTCCGTAGCAGAAAGAAACGCTCGGGCGCTGCAAGCCGACGTGACGTTTATCAAGAGCGATTTGTTCGGCGAAATAGCAGAGGACGGGTTCGACCTTATCATAAGCAATCCGCCGTACATTGACACCGATAGCTGCGGCACACTTTCCGAGGACGTTAAGAAGGAGCCGCTTCTTGCTCTTGACGGCGGCACGGATGGGCTTAGCATTTACCGAAGAATTGCGGAGGGGCTGCCCGAAAAGCTTAAAGACGGCGGAGCGCTGATGCTTGAAATCGGCTACGACCAAGGCGAGTCAGTTCCTAAGCTGTTTGAGAAAATGTTTGACAGCGTAAGCGTTTTTAAGGACATTTCGGGCAACGACCGAATTGTGACGCTCTGCGGATTTTGTTTTTCAAAAGGAGAGATTGGTTCTGGACGCTAAGCTTCTTGAAAAATTTGAATGGATGAAGATGCGCCGCGAGGAAATCGCGCTTGCATTATCCGAGCCGGATACCGCCGCCGATACAGAGCGGCTGTCGAAGCTGACAAAGGAGCATTCGCAGCTCACCGAGCCTGTGGAGGCTTATGAAAGCTATCTCTCAATACTTGATGAGCAGGCGCAGGCAGAGGAAATGCTTACTCAGCCAGATATGGCGGAGCTTGCGCGCGAAGAGCTTTCGGAGCTGAGCCGCCGCAAGGAGGAAACCGAGCGCGCGCTTATGCTCAGCCTTCTCCCCCCTGACCCGAATGCCGATAGAAACGTTGTTATGGAGGTGCGGGCAGGCGCGGGCGGCGAGGAAGCGGGGCTTTTTGCCGGAATGCTTCTCAGGATGTACACAAGGTACGCCGAGCGCAACCGCTTCAAGACCGAGATTCTCTCCGTAAGCGAAACGGAGCTTGGCGGAATCAAGGAGGTTGTGTTCACGCTTTCGGGCAGCGGCGCTTATTCAAGGCTGAAATACGAAAGCGGCGTACACAGAATACAGCGCGTTCCGGTAACCGAAAGCGCGGGGCGAATTCATACAAGCACCGCGACGGTTGCCGTGCTTCCCGAGGCGAAGGAAGTCGAGATAAAGATTGAGCAGAAGGATTTGCGGATTGACGTATACCGCTCAACGGGTCACGGCGGTCAGTGCATAAACACCACCGACTCCGCGGTCAGAATAACTCACCTCCCGACAGGGCTTGTTGTTACCTGCCAGGATGAAAAGAGCCAGATAAAGAACCGCGACAAGGCACTGAAGGTACTGCGGAGCCGG
>CAZUTB010000024.1:0-10838 GCA_964622905.1 uncultured Oscillospiraceae bacterium
TCCTTTGTGAGCTTTGTAGACGGGTCTTTATTCGTATCCCATTCGCTTTCGCTCACGGTGAAAGCAGAAAAGTAGAGATAAGTACATGAGCCATTGCTTCACTAATTAATCAATTTATGACGGCAGCAGGGAATTGCAGCAGTGAAAACAGTCAAGTTCGTTCCCTATCGCTTTTACATTGTGCGGCAGTATGGTATAATCTAAATGTAACAGCTGCTTACCTTTGGCGGAGGTGATTCATTTGAAGGTGCTTATTCTCAGCTGCAACACGGGGCAGGGGCACAACACGGCGGGAAAGGCTATGCTTGAGGCGCTGAGTATGCGCGGAATACCCGCCGATATGCACGATGTTCTGCTTTTCGGCGGAGTAAAGACCTCCGAAATCGTCAGCGGAAGCTATGTCAAGATGACGCAGAGGTCCCCGAAGACATTCGGGCGGCTCTATCGCGTGGGCGAGGCAATTTCCTCGGATAAGGTTCGCTCGCCTATTTATTATGCCAACAAGCTCTACGCCGAGCGCCTCGGCGAGTTTATTGAAAACGGCGGCTATGATACCGTTCTCAGCCCGCATCTTTTCGGCGCGGAGGCTATGACCTATCTTAGGCAGAAGCGCGGGATGAAAACGCGCTCCTTCGGAATCGCCACAGACTATGTATGCACGCCCTTCTGGGAGGAAACGGACGTTGACCTTTTCTTTATTCCGCATGAGAAGCTGAGGGCGGATTATGAGAAAAAGGGCTTTGCTCCTGAGCGCCTTATCGCAACGGGAATACCTGTTTCTCATGCGTTTTCCGAGCCGGTTTCGCGTACGGTTGCAAGGGAAAAGCTGAATATTCCTATGGGCGCGCGGGTAATGCTTTTGATGAGCGGGAGCATGGGCTTCGGCGACCTGCCCGACATCGTTGCGGAGCTTCTGCGCCGCTCGGGTGATAGCGATATCGTCTATACCCTCGTCGGCAATAACGCGAAGATGAAGGAAATGCTGGAAACGCGCTTTGCTTCGGAGGCGAGGCTGCGCATTGTTCCCTTCACCAAGGAGGTTCCTCTTTACATGGCGGCGAGCGATGTGCTGCTTTCCAAGCCGGGTGGGCTGAGCAGCACAGAGGCGGCGGTAAAGAGCATTCCGCTCGTGCATACCGCGCCTATCCCGGGCTGTGAAACCATGAACGCGCGCTTCTTTGACGAAAACGGGCTTTCCGTCTGCACCAAAACGCCGCAGGAGGGCGCGCTTGCGGCGCTGTGGCTTGCGGGCGACAGGGAGGCGGCGCAAAGGATGGTAAAAGCGCAGCGCGAGTTCATCAACAAGAACGCGGCGGACGATATTTGCAGGCTTATAGAGTAACGAAAGAAGCACACAGGAAGTGAGAGAATTGCTGAAAGCGGCGGTTTACCTTCTGCTCGGGTATTTTTCGGGCGGCGTTCTGTACGCGCGGCTTTTCCCGAGGCTGCTGAGGGGCATTGACGTAACCGAAAAGGCGGGCGACAAGAACCCGGGAAGCGCGAACGCGTTCAAGTACGCGGGCGTTTCCGTAGGGATTCTTACGCTCATTGCCGAGCTTTCAAAGGGCTTCTGGCCCGTTGCGCTTTTTCTCGGCGCGTATTCTCCCGAGTCCCCGCTGCTTGCGATAATGATGCTTATGCCCGTGCTTGGGCACGCCTGCTCGCCCTTCCACCGCTTTCACGGCGGCAAGGCGATTGCGCCCGCGTTCGGCTGCCTTATAGCGCTGCTCCCGATTAGCCGCGCGGGCTTTGCCCTTGCGTTCTGGTATGTGCTGTTTTCAACCGCGGTTGTCATCAACCCGAATGAGAAAAGGAGCGTCGTTACCTTCCTGTGCTTCATGCTCACCGCGTTTATCGGCTCGCTTTTTACAAGGCGCTTCGTTATCGCGGCAGGCTGCGCGCTTCTCTCGATTCCGCCGGTTGTGAAGAACTTGATTGACATCAAGCGCGCCGAGGCGGAGTTTGCCCTAAAGCATAAGGAGGCGTAGCAGATGGATAAGAAAAGCTCGGAAGCCATGTATCGCCGCCTTTACACAAAGCTTCGGGACGAAATCCGCTTTGGGCTGATAAAGGTCGGCAGCCCGTTCCCTACGGAGGAATCGCTCTGCGAAAAGTATTCGCTCAGCCGAGTTACCGTAAGAAAGGCGCTCGCAATACTTACCGAGGAGGGCTATCTTATCAGAAAGCGCGGGGTCGGGAGCTATGTAAGGCTTCCGAATATGCTTTCCGATTCGCCGAGCATAACCTCCTTTCAGGATTACTGCAAGCGCGCGGGGCATGAGGCGGAAACGCGGGTGCTTTCGCTGTCGGGCGAAAATGCAGCGCGCCAGGACATGGCAATGCTCAAGGTCAAGGAAGGCGAAAGGGTGCTTGCCTCCTGCCGCCTGAGGCTCTGCGACGGCGAGCCGGTGGTGCTTGAGTACAACAGGTACTCGCCCTCGCTTTCCTTTATTACCGAGGAGGCGCTTTCGGGAAGCCTTTATTCGGCAATGCTTGAGCGCGGCATCTCTGTTGCCTCCGCTAGCCATGTGGTTTCCATTCGGTATGCGGACGCGGAAACGGCGCGGCTTCTCTCCGTTCCCGAGGGCAGCGCGCTTTTATACCTTCTGGAATGCATGTATGATGATAAGCACAATCCCCTTCATACCTCCGAGCAGTATATAAGGGGCGACAGGTTCGCTTTCAGAATTTGACTGCAACTAAACCAATTTGAAATGAGGTTATAATTTGATAAACAACAACACAAGCCATTTCGCGCTTTTTGTGGATTTGGAAAACTGCGGAGCAAAGGTTGCTACGCTCAATAATATTCTTGAAAAGGTCAAGATTCGCGGCGACATCCTTTTGGGAAAGGTGTACGGCTATACGGACAGATTCTCCGATTTGAAGGAGGTTCTGCTCTCCAATACCTTTACGGTCGTTCCCTCCCTCCGCTTCGGCGCGGCGCAGAAGAACAACGCGGACATTCTGCTTGTTATCGACGCCTTGGAGGTCGCCTTCACCAACCCTCGGATTGATTCCTTCTGCATAGTATCCGGCGACAGCGATTACACTCCGCTTGTCGGAAGGCTCAAGAGCATGGGCAAATTCGTTTTGGGAATATCCCGAAGCGAGGCGGCGAGCAAGATATTCATAAACGCCTGCAATGAGTTCCAGTTCCTTGAAACCGTTTCGCAGAGCCGAAGCGTTCCCGCTAAGACGGAAAGCACTCAGCAGAGCGAGGAAACGATTGACGAGGAGCAGCTGATGAAGCTTATCGAGAATATTCTTGACGAGCGCGACGAGCAGGAGGTTTTCGCCAGCGAGGTAAAGGGAACGCTGATGCGCCTTCGCCCCGATTTCAACGAAAAGAATTACGGCTGCGCAACCTTCGGAAAGCTCCTGACCAAGCTTGAGCAGAAGTACAGAACCATTGCGATAACCAACGATAATTATAATATGATGGTTTCCCTGCACTCGCCCGAGGATGACGCGAAGCGCGCGCAGATTGGCAAGGATAACTGGAAGCAGATTTTCACCGACAAGCTCAGGCAGTATAAGGAGAACGGGTTCGACAGGATAAACCCGAGCATATTGAAGGCGGATATTCAGGCGGATTACCCGCAGTTCACCGAAAGGATAATCGGCTTCCGCCGCTTTTCGGATGTTATGAAGCAGCTGCAAAAGGACGGACTATTGCGCGTTGAGATGGACGAGCAGAAGACGATGCTGCTCATCATTCCCGATAAGCTGCCCGAAAAGGCGCAGTAAGCCGCCGATTTATCGGCTTTTTACGCAAACGGGCGCAGAAACCGCGCATTTTCGCGCTTTTGGAATTGCGCGTGTATAATTTGAACATTGGGGGCGACATATCCGCCAAAGGGAGTTGCGGATATGCCGCCCTTATTGTAATATCATCATATCGGGCGAGAGCCCCGCTGAGCGCCGAATTGCAGAGCGCGGATGCGAAGGACAATTTGGAGGTACAATATGGGACTGTTTGGCATGGGAGTATTCGGAACGATTGCGGTTATTCTGCTTGCTGTGCTGATTATTCTGTTCGGCTTCGGCTATCTTAAGGCGCCGCCGGACACCGCTTTCGTTATCTCGGGTCTTGGCAAAAAGCGCATTCTCATACACAGGCTGTCAGCTGCTTAAGAAAGCTTCCCCTGAGGGTAACTGCGGAATAAAGCGCGCCAACCAGAATAAAATTGCAGAAGTAGATGTTATATTGATATTCGTTGGGAAGCTTCTCCCACAGTATAATCAGCAGGCTGCCAACAAAAATAGCGGCAATGCTTGCGAAAATGTGCCCCTTTTTGCCGAAGCGGGAGGGAAAAAGCGCCGACAGAAACCAAAAAAGCTGAGCAAAGATAATAATGTCGGTTATACGTGAAAGAATCATCGTAAGTCTATTCATTTAATCGTTTTCCTCCACAAGCTTCATAAACATTTTTCTGCATTCCTCTATGCGCAGGCGGCTGATAGGCAGGCTCTTTCCGTTGTCCAGCAGCACGCAATTCCGCTCAAACGCCTGAATAAAGCGATAATTGACGATGTAGCAGCGGTGAATTTGTATAAAGCCGTGGTGCAGCAGCTTGCCTTCAAAAAACTTCATGGACTGATACACCTGCAGCTCGCAGTTCTGCATTACCAGGGCTTGTTTGTTGTTGAAGCTTTCCACATACATAATATCGTGTATTTTTATGTATTTCTCCGTTTCGCCAACCGTTATATGCAGCTTCGGAACTGTTGCCTGCTCCTTCTGCTTAAGCATTGCGGCTACGGCTGAGGCCAGCTCCTTATCCATGCTGCGTTTCCTTACGAAGCGAACGGGATTGACGCACTGCGCGTCAAAAACTCTGTCTTCAAGATTTGAAATAAATATAACGCTTATGTACGCGTCCAATTCCTCCAGCTTTTTTGCCAGCTCTACTCCGTCCATTTCCGGCATGCTTATGTCCAGACACACCGCGTCATACTTAAACACCTGAACGCTTCTGAGCAGGGCGGCGGGGTGAGCAAAGCAATCTATGATTACCGCGCTGCTCAGCTGCCTGAACGCCGCCTCAAGCGAAGCGGCTGTTATTTTGAGCATTGGCTCATTATCGTCACACACAGCAACACGATATACAACCATGCCTTGCACCACCCTTTCTCGGCTGCTTGCTCTATTATATATTACATCTGGCTGCTATTCAACCAAACAGTCCATGTTGCGGCTGCATTTTACCATGTCAGAATTGACATTTCACCACTAAATCATAGCTGCTCAAAATTCGCTATGCTACACTTTGTAACAAATGACACGGCAGCAAATGAATGGAGAAAAACGTACTCCATCCTTGCCGCGTGCCGCAAATTCTTAAACGGAGGGGAGGCGCACGGAGAATAACGCTCCTGACCCGATGAAAAAGGATTGTCTGCTCAAAATGAAATCATCAGACTTGAAAGGAAGAGGATTATGAAGAAAATTGCCCTGCTATTGGCGCTGGTTATGATTATAACAGCAATAGGGATTCCCGCAATGGCGGAAAACGCTGAAACGGTGAAGCCGTTTACTGTCAATATCATTAAGGTTGAAGCCGATGACAAGCAGGTCGCGCTAGAAGCGCGCGTCAAGCAGCTTATCACCGTTGACGGGCTGCAGTTCAAGGATTTGAACGGCAACGGCGAGCTGGATGTATACGAGGATTGGCGTCAGGATGTTGACGCCCGCGTTGAGGATCTGCTTTCGCAGATGACCCTGGACGAGCAGATTGCAACGCTGATGAACAACACAACGGGCGGCACGTTTACCTCGCTGTTCCCGTATACGGACGAGTGGATGTGGAGCAATGAGGAGCGCATCACCGTTGACGGAACAGGCTATACGCCGATGTATCACTCTATTGTGACGGATCATGTAACGACCTATCTGCTTAACGGCAACGGCACTGCGGAGGAGCAAATCAATGAAACGAACAGCATTCAGGAAATCGCCGAAAGCGCGCGCCTTGGCATTCCTGTTGTTCTGAACTGCGACCGCTCCTACCAGACCTTTGCGGGAATGGTGGATATGCCTAAGTACGCGTTCGGCACTGCGCATGATACCGAGCTGCTTTACAGCCTTGCTTCGCAGTACGCCAAGGAAGAGCGCGCACTGGGCTACCATGTTCCCTTCCAGCCGCAGGGCGCTGAAATCGGCGCTTTCTACGGCGAGGAAGTGAACAATATTGCCAAAATGATCGCTGTTGAGGTTGCTGCCAAGGATGACAGCGGCTTGACCAGCTGCGCAAAGCATTTCATTTCCAACAGCAATCATAATTCCAATTACGCAGTCTCCAAGAGCGATGCAAATCTGCTTGAGAGTTGGATGGTTGGCTGGAAGGCGGCTATCGGCGCGGGCACGCAATGGATTATGGTAAATAACGCCGAAGGCATGACGCCCGGCGTAATCATCCCGTTTGATTCCGTAACTATCGGCTATCTTCGCAATACCTTAGGCTATGACGGCATCGTTGTAACCGACTGGCCGCTGTTTGTAACCTTCCCGACGGCAACCGGAATAACTGCCGAGGGCAAGGACCTTTCGGCGATGACTCCCGGCGAGCTGTATACGCAGATGCTGGAAGCAGGCGTTGACCTGTTTGGCGGCTACATCGTAATGGGCGGAACCGACACGACCATCATGGATGCTGCCAACACGAATTTCGCCATGGGGAATGGCGGTCCCAGCTTTGTTCTTACGAACTGGCCCGATGTTATCAAGGCGGAGGTCGAGGCGGGAAAGTGCGATATTGAGCTTGTATATCGCTCCTGCCGCCGTGTTTTGAAGAACAAGTTTGAGCTTGGCTTGTTTGAAAATCCTTATTCGGATTTGCAGAACGCTCTTGAAATCTTCGCAAGCGACGCGTATAAGCAGGAGCAGTTCGCTCTTGAATCCATTGATGACATATACGCAGCGCGCAAGACCTCCACAAACGAGCTGGAGGAGCGCCTTCAGACGGAATCCGCTGTGCTGCTCAAGAATGATAACAACATTCTGCCTCTGAGCAAGGACGCCAAGGTCTATGTTGCCGGCTCCTCGGACAGCACAACGGCTCTGGATGCCGCCGCAATCGCAGCTTACGCAACTGTTGTAAGCAGCATAGAGGAAGCCGATGTTGTTGTTGCCCGCGTTACGTCGCTTGATGACAACACGGAGCTTATCATCGACGATGCGAACGAAGCCGGAAAGCCGGTAGTGCTTGCTATTGAAGGCAGCAACGGCGAGGAAGAGGTAACTTCCTTTGTTGCCGAAAACTGCGCGGCGATTCTGTATCAGGTTTATCGTACCACCCCCGACCACGGCAGCTCCATGGGCAGCTTCTTTGCATATACCCTGCCGCGCGTCATGGCTGATATGATTTTCGGCGAGCGTCAGCCCGAGGGCAGCCTTGTGTTTGAAATCGCCCGTGACGCAATAGGAAACGCGCTTGATTGGGGCGAATTGCAGCTTGACCGCGGCGTTGACACAAAAACTCGCCTGTATATGGCGGCGACCGTGCGCCGGAACCCGACCGCACAGCTTCCGAACAATCTGGGCGACGTGCTGTTCCCGAACGATTTCGGAATGAGATACGGCGAGAACGCCGATATCAGCCTCAACACGCTGGCTGTGCCTCAGAGCGCTGCCAAGCAGGTAACCAACTCTGCTTGGGGAAGCAGCGTATCCTACGTTGTCGAAAACACAGTTCAAAAGTCCGGCGAGGCGTTTGAAATTGACTTCATTGCCGAGAACAAGGGCGCTGACGGCTCCGTAACCGTTGAGGTTTATGACGGCGAAAAGCTCATTGCGCATAAGTTTGTAAGCGTTGAAGGCGGCTCCTTCTGCGTTGTTCCCATGGACATCGTGCTTGAGGGCGCAGGCGAGCATACGATTCGCATTGGAGATATGACCGCGGTTATCGTAGTCGAATAATAAAACTTGTGATGCAGGGCAGCGACACTGCTGCCCTGCATCACAAGCACCAGGTGTCAAGTTGCGGCGCAAGCCGAAAATTGGGGGTATGTGGCTAAAATGAAATGCTCTGTGAGAATTCTGATTGTATTGCTGCTGCTTTTTTCTGTGCAAACCTCTGCGCTTGCCGAGGAGCAGCCGACCGCGATTGCGTATAAGGCGCAGGCGCCTATTGCTGCCGACGGCTCATTGGACGAGTGGAATTTAAGCTCGCCTATAATATTAAATGATGAGTCGCAGGTCATCCGCGATGCAAGCTTCTGGCAGGGACCGCTGGATTTGAGCGTTACTGTATACATAATGTGGGACGAAACGAATTTGTACATTGCGGCTGATGTAACCGAAGACTCGCCCTTTGGCGCAATAGAAATGCTTCCGCTGGATGGCGAGGATAATTTCAAGCTCTATATTTCTACCGATCCTGCGGCTGACCCGAACCGCACCTCATACGGAACAAACGATTTCCTGCTGTACCTGATTCCCGACAACATCTATTGGGATACCGCCTTTGACCGTTCTATGGTGGAAAAGGATTTGCGCCAGCGCTTTGTTTCAAAGGGAATGGAAGGCGGCGACGATGTGCTGACCGGCTATGAAAGATGCGCCGAAAAGACGTCAACCGGCTTCATTTATGAGGCGGTCATTCCGTGGGAAAACTTCTCGAACAACAAAATTCCGGTATACACACCCAAGCAGGGGGACGCAGTCAAGTTTGACTTCTGCATTACCGATATCTCCTATCCCTGCCCGGGCACCGAGTTCATTCCGCAGATGGCGTGGACAGGCGATTTGAATATCAATCTGAACCCAAGCCTTTGGGGAAATCTCATCTTTGAATGAGGAAAAGGGTGCCGATGACAAGCAATCATCAGCACCCTTTTTGTTTTTTGAATCAGCCCGCAGGCGGAGGAATGATGCAGACCTGAGCAGCTCGCTTTTTCCGAAAGAGAAGCATAGCCGAGCATTTATTCGCTGTAAGCCATTGCACTAATAAACGCAAGGTTCTGCTGAGTTGTGTCGCAGCGGCTGTACTGGCAGATTGCGGGCGCGGAAAGCCTTACGCGCGCGGCGTAGGGAACGCCCTGCGGAACGCCTTCGCCCGAAACGCTTTTCAGCCTGTCCATTCTTATATGGTGCGTGCGCAGCGCGGGGCAGCGGGTTATAAAGCCCGTCATCGGCGCTCTGTCCTCAAAATACAGGGTTATGTCAACCGTCACGTCAATTTCGGAGGGGTTGAGAATGCATATCGCCTCGTGGCTTATGTACTCGTCGCCCTCCCGCTGCATCATTGGGTAGAAGCAATCCGGAATAAAATACTCGCATTTTCCTGCCATGTTATTCACGCTCCTGTCTGTATAACAGAATATTACCATATTTTCTTGCGCTTGTACAGCTGCCGATTATCACCTTGCGGCTATGGTGAAGCGGCGGCATATGTGATACAATTACAGCGTAATTTTGTATTTGCGGAGGTTCTGCGCTTGTATCAGCTTTTATCGCTCTTAACCGGCTTTCTTATCGCCGTCATGGTGGTAATCAACGGCAGACTGGCGGAGGTCTGCGGAAGCATGGGGTCTACGGTCACGGTGCATTTTGTCGGGCTTGTGCTGCTATCCGCCGTCTGCATTTTCGGAAGGAAGAAATTCAAGCTCACCCCAAAGCCGCTGTGGATGTTCGCGGGCGGAATGATGGGCGTGCTGACAACGCTTTTCAACAATCTCTCCTTTGGAAGAATAAGCATGACGAGCATAATGGCGCTCGGGCTTTTCGGGCAGGCGGTAACCTCGCTCTCCATTGACGCGTTCGGCTTGCTGGGAATGAAAAAGCATCCGATTCGCCCCGCCTCGCTCTGCGGAATCGCCTTTTCCGCAATAGGAATCGCGGTAATGCTGGACGATTCGATAGGCTCGGCGCTCATTGCCGTAATCGTTTCCATATTCGCCGGAGTCACCGTTGTCCTCTCGCGCTCGGTGAACTCGCGGCTTTCCTCGCAGACGGGCGAGATTCAGAGCGCTTTGGTCAACTACGCGGTGGGCTTGATAACGGCTGTAATCGCCAGCGCGGTTTTTGCGGGAAATGAGCTTTCCCTGATTTTCACGAACGCCTCCTCCGACTGGTGGATTTACACGGGCGGCGCGATGGGCGCGGTGATAGTCCTGCTCTACAACATCATCGTGCCGAAGGTTTCCTCGTTTCAGCTGTCGCTCCTGACCTTTGTTGCGCAGGTTTTCACGGGAATCGTCATCGACATCATCCTCGGAAGCGAATATTCGATGAAAACCTTTATCGGCGGAATCATCGTAGCGGTCGGCGTCGCGGCATATATGGTGCTTGAAAAGCTGGAAAAGAAAAAAGCGTGAAGAGCGCAGAACGATAGCCATTACATAAACGACAGATACATAAAAGCGGAGCAGAGTGATTCTGTTCCGCTTTTGCTTGCGTTATGGAAAGGGAGACGGCTGCCGATAAAGGATTAAACACAGTTTCCCTGCGGGTACGTTAACGCGTATTGCAGCCGATAAACAGTACGCAGATAAGCGATTATCACGAGAGGTTCGGGCAGATATGGAATCTGCCCCTACGGTGTTGCTGGGCATTCTTGTTGTCATCTGCACCATAAACGGTGTGCTATTTTGCGGTGACAGGCGGGTGAACGCAGTTCGCCACTACCGGTAATTGGAGATTGACGTTTGCCAGTTACGCAGAAAACGGTTAGTTTACAAGCATCAAATGACACCTAATTCAAAATTCGCGGTGAAGGAAATCCGTGTTGTTCATACACCCCTTCCCGCTCAAAATGCCACAGATGCTAGGAAGCAAGCGAAATAGCGAAGGAGTTTACTCGATGGTAAATGACTGAGCCATTTATGCGCAGCTG
>CAZUTB010000025.1:0-6727 GCA_964622905.1 uncultured Oscillospiraceae bacterium
TATAGACAACCGCAAGGAGGCGCTTTCCCTTGCCGAGGAGCAGCTTGACGTAATAGTAATGGAGGGCAACGGCGCGTCCACTGCGGTGCAGAAGCTGGCGGGGGTTGGCGAAAGCGACCTTATGATTGCCGTAACCAATGCCGACGAGCTGAACCTGATGTGCTGCATAGTGGCTAAAAAGCTCGGCTGCAAGCACACAATAGCCAGAATCCGCAATCCCGAATACGCGGACGAATTATACCTCCTGCGCGACGAGCTTGGGCTGAGCATGACGGTCAACCCCGAACGCTCCGCCGCGCATGAAATCTTCCGCCTTTTGCAGTTCCCGTCCTTCTTAAAGCGCGACGTATTCGCAAAGGGGCGCGGCGAAATAGTGTGCCTGCCCGTCCGCGAGGGGAGCAAGCTGGACGGAATGGTGCTTTTGCAGCTGTATCAGACGCTGAAAATTCGTATGCTGGTCTGCGCCGTTGAGCGCGGAAGCGATGTATATATTCCCGCCGGCGATTTTACTCTGCACGCGGGCGATCATATTTATGTAACGGCGACAACCTACGACCTTGTTGCGCTTGTTAAGCGCATGGAGCTTGAAACGGCTAAGATTCGCTCCGTTATGATTATCGGCGGAAGCCATATAGCCTTCTATCTTTCGCAGATGCTTGACAGGGCGGGAATTCGGGTAAAGCTTATTGAGCAGAACATGGAAAAATGCCAGAAGCTCAGCGAAACCCTGCCCAACGCGACGATAATCCACGCCGACGGAACCTCCTTCTCAACCCTTATGAGCGAGGGGCTTAACGAGGAGGACGCCATTGTAACGCTTACCAATATGGACGAGCAGAACCTGATAATTTCCGTTTACGCAAACCATATGCACGTTCCGAAGGTTATAACAAAGATTAACAGGGTAGAGTACGGCGAAATACTGCACGACGCGGGCGCGGAATGCACTATAAGCCCGCGCCTCTTAACCAGCAATAATATCCTGCGCTTCGTCCGCGCAATGGAGAACAGGTACGACGAGAGCATTATAACGCTGCACAGGATGGTAAATGAGCGCGTAGAGGCGGTTGAGTTCCGCACTACGTCGGCAACGCGCTATCTCGGCGTTCCGCTCAAGGATATTCCGCTCAAGAAAAACCTGAGAATCGCGCTGATAACTCACCAGAGCAGCGTTATTGTTCCGCGCGGAACCGACAGCTTTGCAGAGGGCGACATGGTGGTTGTGGTTACGCTTGCCGAAAACAGGCTTTCCAACCTCAATGATATATTCGACTCGCCCGCGCAGGGAGGCGCGGAAGGATGAACTATAAAATGACCGCGCGGCTCTTAGGCATGGTTATGCTTATCGTGGCGCTGTTTCTGATACCTCCGTTTTTTATTGCGGTTATCCGCAGGGAGCATTCGGCTATGATAGGCTTTGCCGCCGCAATGGGCGCAATGGCTGTCCCGGGCTGGCTGCTGACCCTCTTAAAGCCGCGCAGACCCGCGCTTTACGCGCGCGAGGGCTTTCTGCTTGTTGCGCTTACGTGGATTGTCGTTTCGCTTCTCGGCGCGCTTCCTTTTTACATAAGCGGCTGGATTCCCTCATATATAGACAGCCTGTTTGAAACCGTTTCGGGCTTTACCACAACGGGCGCGAGCATTCTAGGCAATGTTGAGGCGCTGCCGATGAGCCTGCTTTACTGGCGCAGTTTTACGCACTGGCTGGGCGGAATGGGCGTGCTTGTATTCCTGCTTGCAATCGCGCCGCTTGCAACCGGCAACGGCGATACGCTCTATATAATGCGCGCCGAATCGCCGGGGCCGAGCGTAAACAAACTTGTGCCGAGAACGCGGCAGAGCGCAAGAATCCTCTATGAAATATACATCGGTATGACCGTCCTGCAAACTATACTCCTCTTGGCGGGCGGAATGAGCTTCTTTGAAGCTATAACGACCGCGTTCGGAACTGCCGGAACGGGCGGCTTTGGGGTAAGGAATGACAGCCTCGCCTCCTGCTCGCCCTATATTCAATGGATCGTTACGGTGTTCATGGCGCTTTTCGGAGTGAATTTCGGCGTTTATTACCTCATAATCATCCGCAAGTTCAGGAAGGCGGCTAAGAACGAGGAAGCGCGCTTCTATGTTCTTGTTATACTCGTTGCGACCGCGATTACAGCGCTTTCGACGCTTTCGGGCTATAAGGGCGATTGGGAATCGTCAATCCGCCACAGCGCGTTTCAGGTGGTTTCGATAATTACCACAACGGGCTACTCTACGGCGGATTTCGACCTCTGGCCGCAGCTTGCGCGCTCACTGCTGGTGCTGCTTATGATTATCGGCGCGTGCGCAGGCTCTACGGGCGGCGGAGTGAAATGCTCGCGAGTGCTTATCCTTATTAAATCCTTGAAGCGCGAAATTCGCCTGCTGCTGCACCCCAACACCGTTTCAACCATCCGCATTGACTCCGAGCCGGTGCAGAACGCAACGGTAACAAGCGTTTTCGCGTTCTTCGGCGCATATGCGCTTATCTCCTTTGCCTCAACTCTCCTTATTTCGCTTGACGGCTTTTCCTTTGAAACAAACCTCACCGCGACTATCGCCTGCATAAACAACATAGGTCCTGGGCTTGGCTCGGTAGGACCGATGAGCAATTACGGCGGCTTCGGCGATTTATCGAAGCTTGTGCTTTCAGCGGATATGCTTATAGGCCGTCTGGAAATCTTCCCGATGCTCATGCTGTTTATGCCGTCGGTATGGAAAAGAGCGCGAGTCTAAACGCGCAGCTGACGCTGCGCTTTCGGCGCAAATGCGCTATGCTTATTTGCTCCGGTTTGCACCATTTCCTTGTTCGGTTTTCAACCTCACGGTCAGGAAATGGTGTAAGGAAACGACCTCTGGTCGCTCCTCGGGGCGGCAGAGCCACCCCTGCGGAACTTAATTAAGGGGATCCCCCTTAATAATCCTCATGAAAATTCGTGTGATAGATACTAGGGCATTGCAGCGAATTACTCCTTCATACTTCCTACTGTAATAATGTGTGATGAATTTTTTTCTGGGGGGCAAATACATATTCCGCCGTAGGGGCAGATTCTATATCTGCCCGAACCTGTCGTGAGAACCACCATGCTTGTTGTATTATGAAACTACCTATATATAACCCCGTCACCCGTAGGATGGAAAACTGTGTTTTCCCGCCTTGCTGCGCGCAAATTGATGTTTGTATTACGCCTACCCTTACGCTGATTCATGCAAAGCAAAGCAGCCCCTTCCTTACTTCCCTAAAACCATATGGATTTATACAGACAAAATCCGCGCTCCGATATTCGGGGCGCGGATTGCTTTTGCTATTCTTTTAGGTTGAATAACAGGCTGCCTAGATATCTTTCGTTTATACGGTTTAAGCTTATTCGCTTCAGGCTTATCTATACGCCTTAAGCTTTTCACAGAGCTTTTTATAGATTCTTTCCTTCATCCAAGGCTCGCTGACGGCGCCCAGCGCGTCATCTATGTTAAACCATCTTACGCCGCTGTTCTCGTCGGGCTTGACTCGCAGCTTTTCGGTTTCATCCGCCTCAAGCAGATAGGTTATGTTGAGGTGCAGGTGCGATGGCACATATTTCCCGCGCTTTTCGTGCCCGTCAACGGTGAGAATCTCAAGCGAAAAAATGCTCTCGCTGACGGGCGCAAGCGTTACGATTCCGCTTTCCTCCCGCGTTTCGCGCATCGCAACCGATAGAGGGTCGCGCTCGCCGTCCGCGTGCCCGCCCATCCACGCCCACGAGCGGTAGATGTTGTGCCATATCATCAGCGCCTTATCCCGCGCGCGGTTTACCGTCCACGATGATGCTGTCATGTGGCAGACCCTGTTTTCACGGGTGAAAACATCCTCGCTCCCGCAAAGCAGGCGCAGAATCTCCGCCCTGTCCGCTTCCTCCTGCTCACAGGCGGGAGAAAACGCCCTTACTGCTTCCGTAATATCCATTGCGAGCCTCCCTGCTGTTATTGGCCTGCGTTCATAGCCCGCAGGGAATTGAGGATTGCGATGAAGGAAACGCCGACATCCGCAAACACCGCCGCCCACATACTGGCTATTCCCAGAGCGCCGAGCAGCAGCATTATAACCTTAACCGCAAGCGCGAAAACTATGTTCTGCTTGACTATTGAGAGCGTCCGCCTTGAGAGCTTAATCGCAAGCGCAATCTTTCTCGGGTCGTCGTCCATAAGCACAACGTCGGAGGCGTCTATCGCCGCATCGCTTCCAAGCGCGCCCATTGCTATTCCGACGTCCGCGCGCTTTAGCACCGGCGCGTCGTTGATTCCGTCGCCGACAAAGGCGAGCCTTCCTCCGTCCTTTTCGCCCTTGAGCAGACCCTCAACGCGCTCAACCTTGTCCGCTGGGAGCAGCTCTGAATGCGTTTCGGTAATTCCAAGCTCCGCCGCAACCGAATCGGCAACGGCTTTTCTGTCGCCGGTGAGCATTACGGTCTTTTTCACTCCCGCCGCATACAGGGCGGCGATTGCCTCCTTCGCCTCGGGCTTTACCTCATCGGAGATGACGATGTGCCCCGCGTAAACTCCGCCCTCTGCAACATGAATCATAGTTCCCTCGCGGTGGCAGGGCTTCCATTCGATACCATTATCGTCCATCAGCTTGCTGTTGCCCGCAAGCACCGTCTTGCCGTCTATAACCGCGCGGATGCCCTTTCCCGAAATGTTTTCAACATCCGCAATTCTGGTCTTGTCAATCGCGCGATTATACGCCGCGCGGAGGGAGAGGGATATGGGGTGGTCCGAGTAGCTTTCGGCAAGCGCTGCAATCTCAATGAGGTTCTTTTCGCTCATCCCGCTTCCGTGGATTGCGGAAACGGCGAAATTGCCCTTTGTGAGCGTTCCGGTCTTGTCAAAAACGATGGTGTCCGTCTTTGCAAGCGCCTCAAGATAATTCGAGCCTTTTATGAGTATTCCGCGTTTCGACGCTCCGCCGATTCCGCCGAAGAAGCCGAGCGGGACGGAAACAACCAGCGCGCAGGGGCAGGAGATTACAAGGAAGATAAGGGCGCGGCTGAGCCAAAGCTGCCACTCGCCGGTAAACAGGGAGGGAACGACGGTGAGCAGCACCGCAAGCCCGACGACGATTGGCGTATAGACCTTTGCAAAGCGTGTGATGAACTTTTCGGTCTTCGCCTTGCCCGTTTCGGAGTTTTCGACAAGCTCGATAATTTTGCTCACGGTGGATTCGCCGTAGGGCGCGGTGGTCTTAACCCTAAGCAGCCCCGAAAGGTTCACGCAGCCGCTCAGGACGCTGTCGCCCTCCGAAACGTCGCGCGGGAGGCTTTCGCCGGTGAGCGCCGTGGTGTCAAGCGCGGATGTGCCGGAAATTATCACTCCGTCAAGCGGAATCTTCTCGCCCGCCTTAACGACTATAACGCTTCCGCTCTCGACCTCCTCGGGCTTTACCTTTACGATGTCGCCGTTCTTTTCGATGTTGGCGTAATCGGGGCGGATGTCCATGAGCGCGGTAACGGATTTGCGGCTCTTATCCACCGCGATATCCTGAAACAGCTCGCCCACCTGATAGAGCAGCATTACAAGGCAAGCCTCGGGGTATTCGCCGATGGCGAACGCGCCTATCGTCGCTATTGTCATAAGGAAGTTCTCGTCAAAAATCTCGCCGTGGAAGATGTTCTTGACGGCTTCAAACACGATATCGCCGCCGATTATGAGGTATGCCGCAATGTAGATGACGAGCTTAACCGTATCGGTGAGCGGCAGGAGCAGAGCGCAGAAAAACATAACGCCGCTTACAATGATTCTGACGAGTGCCGATTTTTGTTCCTTCTCCATTTTACCTTCTCCTTTACTCGCTTACGTGGTCAAGACCTCTTTCGAGAATCTGCCTTACATGTTCATCGCTGAGGGAATAGTAAACCGTCTTGTTGTCCCTTCGGCATTTCACAAGCGCGGCGGCGCGCAGAGTTGAAAGCTGATGCGAAACCGCTGACTTTGTCATGCTCAGGACGTTCGCAATATCGCAAACGCACATTTCGCTTATATCAAGCGCCCATAGAATCTTTACGCGGGTCGGGTCGCCCATAACCTTGAAAAAGGCGGTAAGCCTGTCAAGCGCGGGGCTTGACTTGAGGCTATCCAGAACCTTATCCACAACCTCGGTATGCACCGCGGTGCAGTCGCAGACGAATTCGTTTCGGGACATTCCGTTCTCCCCTTTCGGTTGAGTGTTCGCTCAACTGAATTCATTATAGTTGAATACTCGCTCAACTGTCAAGAGGCAAAATTGGAATTTCCCAAAAATATTTTCAGCTTCCGCAGGGGAAGGACGGCTGAAGCTTTCCATGAAAAATGCCGCGCTTTATTGACTGCCGCTCGCAATAATGCTACGATGATTTTGCGCCGCAGGGCAATGAAGCGCGGCGCGGATACGGAGGAGCGTAAATGCGCGTAGGGTGCTTATTCCGCGGAGCTTTTCTTTCTGCGCTTCTGCTGCTTGCGGCGCTGTGCGTTCTGTGCTTTTCGCCTGCCTGTGCTTCTGCCGAGGAGCAGGGGATTCCTTCTGTATATCTTGAGGGCGAGCTTCCCAAGGACAAGAATATAAAGGTAATGAAATACACCTATGTATCGGATACTCAGAATTACTCGGGCTACTGTGGAATAAAGTGCCAGGGCGATTCCAGCTTGCGCTACGCAAAGAAGAATTTCACCATTGAAACCTTCACCGACGCGGACT
>CAZUTB010000025.1:6737-10774 GCA_964622905.1 uncultured Oscillospiraceae bacterium
AAAACCGAGTTTTCCGACTGGGGAAAGCACAACAAATACTGCTATAAAGCCAACTGGATTGACTACACCCACGCAAGGAACATTGTTTCTGCGCGGCTTTGGGGCAAAATGCTCGAATCGCGCGGAAATTACGACGCCCTTCCGGAGGGGCTTAAGTCTTCCCCCAACCACGGCGCTATTGACGGCTTTGCCGTAAAAATGTATGTTAACGGAGTTTACTACGGAAGATACACGATAAACATTCCGAAGGCGAAGTGGGCGTTCGGGATGGAGAAGATTGACACAAACTGCGTTATTCAGAGCCTTAACTATTACAGCGGCTGCTTCAGGCAGCTTCCGCCCTTTAACGGCTTTGACTGGTCGGACGAACTGCATGACACAATGCCCGAAAACATCAAGACAAGGTGGACAGAGGTAACGGATTTTGTCATGAACGCCTCGGACGAGGATTTTACCGCGCATATAGATGAATATATAGACAGGCAGTCGCTTATTGATTATTACATTTTCGCCGTTGTTTCCTGCGGCGTTGACAGCATGGGCAAGAACCAGTTCTACATGACCTACGACGGCTTGAAATGGTACATAAGCGTTTATGATATGGACTCCACATGGGGGCTTGACCCCAACGCTATCGCCCTGTATCCCGCCGATTATCCCCGCGTGCTTTATGAGGATTACAAGGCGGGAAGGAAGGGCAATTACCTTTTCGAGCGCCTTCTGCGCTGCTTTGGCGGCGAGGTTTACGAGCGGTATCTGTCCATGCGGCAGACCACGCTCAGCTATGAAAGCATAACAGGAGAGTTTGAAAGCTTCATAAGCTCCTATCCCGCAGAGCTGCTTGAAGCCGATAAGGTTTTCTGGAGCGATAAGGGCGAGTATATCAACTCCGCGCTTGTGGAAACGGCGACTATTGATGTGCTCAAGGAGTTCATTTCCGCAAGGCTTCATTACTGCGACGGATATTTCAAGGAAATCTACGACGGGCGGATTCCCTGCACAAGCATAAATATCGAGAAGTCCGACGCGCTTGTTTACGGCAACGCGCCGCTCGAACTCACGGTAATAACCGCGCCGACGGACACGACCGACAGCCTGATATGGGAAAGCTCCAACCCTGCGGTTGCTGCCGTGGAAAACGGAGCTGTCATCGCGCATATCGGCAACGCCTCCTGCACAATAACCGTCCGCTGCGGCGATTATTCGGACAGCTGCGCGGTTCAGACGGCTGAAACAGGCGCGTTAATGCCAAAGGTGTATACCGAGGCAAAGACGGATATGATAGGCGGAAGCGCAAAGAACTGCGTTGCCTACACGCTTGAGAAAACGGTTTTTGTTGAAGGGACTCAGCCGGTTGATACGGGCTTTAAGCCGTTCCAAAGCGCGGACAGCGAGTGGACAATCTCAATCACATACAGCTCCTACGGTCTTAGAACAGACCATTTTTCGGATTTGATAAGCTGGTACGATAACGCCTTTGTCCTTAAGCTCCACGCGGGCTGGTGGAAGCCCTATGATTTTCAGGTGCAGATTGAGGATAACAGCAGCTACACCTTCCATAAGGATTGGGGCTACGCTAACGTTTCGATTGACGCGGAAGCGCCGAGCCACACGATAACGCTTGTCAAAAAGGGAAGCGTGCTTGAATACTATATCGACGGGCAGTACACCGGCGGCAACGATGAGCCGAACAGGGTTTACACCTATTCCTTCATGGACGGCGATGAAAACCTCTTCCTCGGCGCGTCCGCCGTCGGCGCTCATCCTCTGCTCGCTACGATATACGATTTCAGAATATACGATTCCGCGTTTACCGCGGGCGAGGTTGCGGAGCTTGTAAAGACGCTTGTCAAAAAATAATTTTGACAAGCGTTCGCTGTACGTCTACCGAAGCAGACGCACAGCGAGTTTGCATCATTTCCTTGTTCGGCTTTCAGCCTCTCGGTCAGGAAATGATATTGGAAGCGGCATTCCGGCCGCTCCTCGGGCGGCAAAGCCACCCAAAGCGGATTTCAAATGAAGGGGTTTTACCCCTTCATTGCATCCCCAAAGCAACAAGCAGGTTTTTGACAGATTGAAATATTAGTCCTTCGCCTGATTATGCGAAAGCGGCGGTGATAATATGCTGATTAAGCTTGGGCAATTTGAATTTACCGAATGCTGGGATAACGTGCTGTATAAGAACCTGCCCGATTATCCCAAGATAAGCGATTGGGAGCTTCAAAGCGTAAGCGATTTTATTGAATATGAAAGGCAAAACGGAAGGGAATGCGAGCTTGAGGGCGACGCTTCGCTTCTCCTTGCGGTAAAGGAGTTCTGCGCAGGCAAGCGCATGGAAAGGATTCCCGCTCCCGAAAAAATTACGGAATGCACCGCCTGCCCGAGCTTCAAGGGCTGCCTTACGGATATGGTCTGCCACACCTCGCCGCAGGACAGCGCGGCGAAAATTCTCGCCTGCGGAAGTCTGCTCTCGCCCGTTCTTGCAAGAAGAATGAGCGCGGCGGAGCTGAAAGCGGAAAAGCGCAACGCGGCGAACGACCCCGAGGATTATTTCAGCTATATAATGCTTGCGTGGGGCAACTGTCAAGCGGGCGACAGGCTCGTTATGGAGAGGAAGCTTGGGCGCTTTCCGAATGAAACGGATCTCAGCCGCGATTTCACTCCGGGGGTGCGATTTTTCTTCGATTATGACAGGCTGATTCGACACCCGAACGCGGTCTTTGACGGAGTGCTGCCCCTTAAGGTAAAGGATGAAATTGTCCTGAAGGACTGGGTCAGGGCGATAATCATCCCAAGCGCAGACAGGGAGAAACTAAAGCCTTTTGTGCCCGCTGAGCTTAAGAGCAGGACATATTATGTCGATAACGACTGCAAGGATATCTGGGAATGGTCGGAAAAGGTATATCTGCTTGCGAGGAATACCGCGCGCTGCCTAGTAAAACAAGCCGCAAATGAGGTGTAAAATGAAAATAGAAGTCCTGAATCTGTGCGGGTAAGCGCGGAGCTATCTTGAAAAGGCACGGCGCGGCGGGAATCCCGAGGCGTGCTGGGAGGAAGCGATAGCGCCCTCGTGGAAGCTGCTTTGCCGCTACGCTCCTTATGACCTGAGCGACAGAAAGCCGAGGGCAATAAAGGATTTAGCCGCGCTTGAAAAGGAATGCGAGGCGCTTGAAAGCTTAGATATTTCAGCGCTCAGCGCCGAATTTGAGCGCGCTGCCGCGCTCCTTCCCGTATATGACGACGACATAATAACCGTTGCCCTGCTCCCGCTTGACAATTCCCGCACAGATGTAAACGAAAGGCAAAACGGGGTTATCGGAACCGCCCTTTTCGGCAACATTCTCATCGAGGCAAATCCGCTCGTTGACGGCTGGGATGCTTGGATTTACTATGTTTTCGCGCATGAATATCACCACTCCGTATGGGGCAATTACTGGTTTGCTTATCATGGCGGCGAGATTCAGAATAAGCTTATCGACGCGCTGTTTATCGACGGCGAGGCGGATAATTTCGCGCTGGAGCTGTATCCGTCGCTTAAACCTCAATGGCTTTTCGGGCTTGATAAGAATGAAATTGACGAGCTGTGGGAGCGCGTCTGCAAACCGAAGCTTTTAAGCACGGATTTTGACTATCCCGCGTATATGTTCGGAAGCGAAAGCCTTGGAATTCCCTGGTGCGCGGGTTATGCAGCCGGCTATTGGCTTGCGCGCAAATACCTTAATGAGCATAATAAAACCGCCGCAGAAATTCTTGAGCAAAAGCCGGAAGAAATGCTAAAGGGCTGAAAGTGCATAAGTCATAAATATGTTGTTTGCTGCAAAAAAGGCTTCGTGAAGCGCAGATGATAAGCGCCGCGAAGCCTTTAATATTGTATCAGTTAAGGCTTATGCCTCAGTCCTCTATGATAACCCCGACAGGCGAGCATTTGCCGCCGTTGCATTTGCTTTCCGAAACGCTGCAAGCGGCAACTCCAAGGCGAACATCCATAAGCGCCTTCATAACCATGCGGTCGCCGGCTTTTGACGGCGGCGTTTCGA
>CAZUTB010000026.1:0-10723 GCA_964622905.1 uncultured Oscillospiraceae bacterium
CCGCTTTGGGTGGCTTTGCCGCCCCGAGGAGCGGGATTTATCCCGCTTCCTTGCAGCATTTTCTGCCCGTTCAGCCGTAGGATGAACAAGAAAATGCTGAAAACCGGAGCAAGCGAAGCGCACTTGCTCCGAAAGCTTGTCAAAAACACTTTTTTGACAAGCGCTTACTGATTCCATTCCTTATTAAGAAACTCATAGCGTTTTTCAATGAAGTTTTGAAGGTATTCCATGTTTGCCTTGAAGCTTTTGCCAGCGCTTGCCTCGTTTCCGTCTATCGTACCGTAGCCCCAGCGCAGAAAGTTCATCTGATAGCTGGCTTCTATTCTGCTTGAGTAGGTTTCAAGGGAAAGCATTCCGTTTTCCTCCTCGCGCAGACCAAGCAGAATTTCTATGGCGGGCTTGAAATTTGAGCTGTATAATTCTGCTGCTTTTGCGGCAAAGTCAGCCTTCTTGTAAAGCGCGGGCCACCAGTAGCTTTTGCCCGTTGCGCTGTTTGCCCAAAAGCCTGCGGGCTTCAATACGCCCTTGTTATGCGAGCGGGCGTAGCTGCCCCATGAGCAGTTGAAATCCCATGGCGGACCGGCGTAAGCGACGGTGCTTTCCGAGTCCGACGGCTTATAGAAGAAAAGGCTGCTTGTATTTGAATCGTAGTTTTTGCTTATTTCCTGCACGAGATAGGCGGAGGCGAGCGAGGTCATGTCGATGTAATCGGAATAGTGCTTTCCCGAATCGTTTATTCCGGTTTTTGAGAATATCGCGTCCTCAAAGCCCTGCATGAATTCCGAAATGTACTTCATTTGCTCTACGCTTGCATAGCTCGGGCTTTTAATCTCAAGCGTCAAGCCGCGCTTGGTGAAATAGGCGCTTTCCGCCTGCTTGTACGCAAGGTCCGTCCTGTCAAATTCTATAAGGTAGCCGCCCGTTATATCCTCGGGGTTTTCGGGAATCTCATAAGCCTTGTAAGCGCCCTTCTTGGCGGTTTCCGAGCCTGTCTGCGGGTACTGCGAAAGCGGAAGCTCGTTTGCATCCTCGGTGTCGTTCTCCAGATTGCGTATCGCTATTCTTGAGCTTTTTATCTGCACCTTTTCGCAAAGGAAATACAGACCCTTGTACTCATTGTTTATGTAAAGGTCTACCTGCATGCCCTCGGGGACATACTGCATTCCCGCGTATTTCGCCATAGCGAGGGTGATTTCGTTGCGAATGAGCGAGTTGTCAATTTGGTTGCTGAGGAGCAGCCATGTTTTGGACTTTGTCATTCCGCATATCGACGCTTTTTCCTCAAGCTTTATCTGATAGCTTTTCTTCCTGAAATTCAGCGAGGAATTGCCGCGCTTGCGTATTTCCGAGATTCCGCCCGCGTAGTCCGTTCCGCTTCCGTCCCGTATTACGATGCTGCCCTTTTCCTTGTTATCCTTGGATTTGTCGATAGCGTCAAGGCTTCCCGACTCCGTTGATATAAAAACGGCGGGGATGTTTGAACCCTTCTCTATTTTGATTTTATACTTTTTGCCGTCAATCCTGACGGTTATGGTATCGCCGTCGTCATACTCGGCGCTTGATACTCCGTTCTCAACGCTCTTGTTGTTTATAGTTACCTTGCTTCCTTCCGCAAACCATATGCTGCTGTCCGCGCAGCCGGGAAGAAGAAAGTACCTTGTACCGCTTGAAACATACCAGCCGACGCTGTCCGCAGCGTTTTTATCGCTTGAGCCGAACCATATCGGCGATGACACCTCCGCAAGCGCGGGGGATACCGCCAGAGCCGCAAGCAGAATGAGAAGAATTACGATGCGCCGTTTTAGCAAACCAAACCCTCCCGATAATGAGTATTTATGTAACGTAAAATGTCTGCGTTTTTACCCGCCGCCGCGCCGCTTGACAGGGCTTGGCAAGCGGTTTAGTATTGAAATAACCTTTTTGCAGGCGGTGAAAGCATGATTCCTCAGCCCTTTGAGCCTGTTTGCGGAAAAAATGCCCGCGTGCTTGTGCTAGGCTCGTTTCCCTCGGTAAAATCCCGCGAAAACGGCTTCTATTACGGGCATCCGCGCAATCGCTTCTGGGCTGTAATTGCGGCGCTTTACGGTGAAAGCGTTCCCGCAACGATAGCGGAGAAGCGCGTGCTGCTTGAGAAGCATGGAATTGCGCTCTGGGACGTTATCGAAAGCTGCGAGATAATCGGCTCAAGCGATTCAAGCGTTAGGGATGCAGCTGCCGCCGATATTCATGCGCTCATCAAGAAAACAGGCATTAACCGCGTTTACTGCAACGGAGCGCTCGCGCATTCGCTTTACGAAAAGCATATCCTTCCCCTTTGCGGCGTTCCCGCCGTCCGTCTTCCGTCCACAAGCCCCGCAAACGCCGCTTATGATTTGCACAGGCTCTTAGGCGAATGGAAGCAGATTTTATAGCCCGAAATCCGTGTTCACCATCTTAAAAAGGCATACGCCGTTTACATAAACCGCGTGGTGCAGCGGGTCGCAGGGCAGAAGCTCAATCCGCCTTTCAAGCCCGTTGTAAAAGCTGTATACAACCGTATAATCGCTTTCTCCCTCGGGGCGCTCGCCGCTGTACGAGGAGGTTACCCGTGCCTCGGAGAGCGTTGCGAACGCCTCAAGGAACTTCGCCCTGTCGTAAACCTCCGCGCCAAGCCTGATTTCGTACTCGTATTCGGTATCTCCCTCAAGGGTCTTTACAGTATCGCCGTTTTCGTCCGTTTTTTCAACTATGGAAACGGTGTACTCCCGCGTGCCGCCGCCTGAGCTTACCGCAATTTTATCAACCGCGTCAAGCGAAATATAGAAAGGCGCTTGGCTCAGATACTGATTATCGCGCGCGGAGAACAAATCGCCCATCAGCAGGGACGAGAGCAGGTATACATTTTCGCCGCCGTTTACACGGCAGTAGCGCGTGTAATCGTTTTTGAGCGCGCCTATCTCTATTGTCAGCGCGTCTTCCGCGTGCTCCTCCGTGCTGTACTCTACGTTATAGCCCTCCGCCGTTGTCACATATTCGCTTTTCTCTATCTTGCCCGCGCGCTGATGCACGTAAAGCGTGTATTCGGGCGCGTCCAGCCCGTATTCTTCAGCGTTCTCCTCGGTAAGCTTGTCCTCAAACAGCGTTACCCGCGCCTCGGAAAGGGTGTCGAGATATGCGCCCGTCCTGTCAACCGCCGCGGGATAGCCTTGCTCCTCAACCTGCCAGAAATATACGCTCAGGTAGTCCGCTCCGCCTGTTAGCTTCAGGTGGAGCAGATTTTCGCCGTCCCTGCCGGTAAGCCTTATCTCGTCCGTCAGCGTGCTTTCCACGGAAATGCTTTCAACCGAATACAGATTGCCTCCGCCCGTTTCCATCAGCGCGGAATAGAGGTCCGCCTCGCAGAGATAAACGTGATTATCCCCGATAAGCCGAAGAAACCTTGATTCCGTGCCTATCGCGTAGTCGCCGACGATGTATGAATATTCCTTTCCGTCGCTCGCACGCACGGTTGCCCTGAGCGCGTCTTCGCCAAGCCCGTATTCCTCCCACTCGCCGTCGGGCGCGTCGGATGCCGTATCGCTTGCCGTAAGGCGGGCAACCGCGAAAAGCAGCTCTGCGAGCATATCCTCGCGGACAGGCTCGTCCTCAAGCCCCGTAAGCTTCAGCCCCTCCGCCGTCCGTACAAGGCTGAGCCTTGTTTCGCCATTCCTCGTCACCGTTATTTCGCTTATGTCGTCTTCGCTGATGGCGTACAGCAGCACCGAGGCGTCCTCGCTTTCGGGAACGCTTGCCTTTGGCTTTACCTTTCCCGCAGCAGAGTAAATAATTATTGCCGCAATCAGGAGAACAAGCGCGAGCAGTATTCCCGCGAGCCGTCCGGAGAACCTTCGCGTCTTCCTTTTCGTTTTTTCAACGGGGCTGAGCGTCATAAATGCCTCCGAGGAATCAGAACCGCCATCGCCGCTATGATTACCAGCAAGGGCAGCAGTATTGCCACTATCAGCCCGGGCGTCAGCGCGCCCAGCTTAAGCCCGGGGCGCGAGCTTGCCTTCGAGGCTATGTCAAGCGAAACGCCTCTTTCGCCGAGCAGAGTCCCGACCGCTTGCAGAATGAATTCCTGCGTGTACGTCTGCGAATACACCACCGCGTCGCTCAGCATTGAAACATTGCCTATTGCAAGTATATGCGAGGGCGCGCTTTCATAGCGGTATCTCGTTCCAAGCACCGCAAGCGGGAAGGGACCCGACGGGTCGCTGTCCGAGCGGCTTGCGTAGGCTTCATTCTCTGTGTACTTGTGCAGATATGTTCCGCTTCCGCTTGTCAGAACCGCAACGGCGCTTGCCGTGCTTTCGCCCAGCGCGGAAACCTCAAAGGCGCTTGCGCCCGCCATCAAAAGGGTTGTGCGCCCCGTGTCTAAAAGCGTTTTAGTTATCTCCGTCTCCTGCATATACGGGCGAATGTACGCCGCGTAGCTTCCATCGTAATCGTCCCTTACCGTTCCGTCGGCAAGCACTATCCCTTCGCGCAGAGAAATTCCGTAGGATTCCAGCAGTACGCTAAGGTTTGGCAGGTCTGTCGGGTCGGCAAAGCTCCGCGCGTAGATAATGCTGCCGCCCGCCTTGAGGAAATCGTCCAGCTGCAAAAGCTCGTCGTTCGTTATGTCCTTTTGCGGCGAAAGAATCATCAGCAGCTGGTCGGAGGAAAGCATATCGCCCTCCAGCATATCCGTCATCGTCACGTTGTAGTTGTTGCTTGTCAGCAAGCTCACAAGGCTTGTGAACTCGTTTACGGTGTATTCTCCGTGCCCTACAAGCAGGGTGACTGTCGGCACCTCCTCGGCGGTAACGTAGGCTATCGCTTCGGTAAGCACCTTTTCGTATCTTATCGCGCTGGTGGAGTAGGTGTTAAGCTCGCTGTCATAGCTGTATTCGTAGAAATCGGACGCCTCTATAACCTTGTAGCGCCCCGTATCCTCGCAGGTTACAATAACGCTTCCGGTGGTCAAAGTGTCGTCAAGGTCTTTCAGGAATTTATTGAGAAGCCCCGGGCTGGAGGCAGGCTCAATTATCTCATAGCCCACGCGCGCTGATTTCAGCTTGTAGGAGTCAAGTACGCTTAAAAACTGCTCGTTGCTGTCGCCGCGCTGATAAATTATGTATATCATAACGTCGCTTTTCAGCCCCGAAAGCACCGCGTCCGTGTCCTGCGTCCTGTATGTAAGCTCGTTGAAGGAGTTGTCCTTGGTAAGCCCGACTGCCGTGTCAAGCCTTTCCGCGCCGAGAGCAATGAGCGCAAGCGCGGCTACAATGATTATTGTCAGCACAGCCGCCGCCGCTCCGCAGCGCAGCTTTTTCATTTTGAGTATTCGTGAAATGCGGTCTTTTATCTTCATCTGCCGTCACTCTCCCACGAATCTGCGCGCGTCCGTAACGCGCACTGTTATAAACAGCATACCAAGCGTGAACACGATAAAGTACACCGCGTCCGAAAGCGAGAGCTGCCCTATGAGGAAGCTGCCCAGATGCGAGTACAGGCTGAAAAACTTAGTGATTCCCGCTACTATTGCGGATGAGGTGAGCGCGGTCAGCATATCGCAGCTCCATAAAAGCAGGTTCACGAATATGCCCATCACCGCCGCCGAGACCTGGCTTTTCGTAAGCGTGCTTACCAGAAGGTCAACCGCAAGGAACGCCATTCCCTGCAATAGAAAGCCGAGGTAGCCGGTGAGCGTTTCCGCGGTAAAGAGCGTTCCGTAGGCGGCGATTATTGCAAGATAAGGAATCGTAAGCACAAGCGCGAGCGCGAAAACGATTGCGGCGCTCAGGTATTTTCCTGCGATTATTGCCGTTACGGACTGCGGCGAGGTAAGCAGAAGCTGGTCCGTTTTCTGCCTGCGCTCCTCGCTCATAAGCCGCATTGTGAGGAGAGGGCAGAGGACGAGCGAGAGAAACGAAATCTGCTTGAGAAAGGAAAGCACCTCGCCCGAATACGCAAAAAGATTTGTGAAAAGGAACACGAACGAGCATACAAGCAGGAACACGCCCAGAAACACATAGCCGACCGGCGTGTGAAAATAGCTTTGCAGCTCGCGTTTTAATATCGCTCTCATGCTTTTTCCTCCTCCGAAGCCGTCACGCGAAGGAAGGTTTCCTCAAGCGAGGTTGCCTGCGACGCGAGCGATACAAGCGGCATATCGAGCGCAACGAAAAGCCGCCCGAGAATGCGGTAAATATCACTGCCCTCGCGGTATTCTATGTTAAGCTTCGTTACGCCCTCGGGTAGTGCCTCGCCCGCAACGCTTTTAACCTGCGGAAGCGCCCCGACCCTTTGAATAAGCACGTCGCGCCGCCCCTTTACGCAGGCGGTAAGCGCGTATTTCGGCGCTTCGTCTTTTCTGCGGTTGAGAACCAGCCTTCCGCCGCTCAGGATTATCACCTTGTCGCAGATTGCCTGAATCTCCGAAAGGATATGGCTGGAAATAAGTATTGTATGCTCCGCACCGAGAGAGCGGATAAGCTCGCGCATTTCCACTACCTGCTTTGGGTCAAGCCCCACCGTCGGCTCATCCAGTATAAGCACCTGCGGATTGCCGCAGAGCGCTCCCGCCATTCCTACTCTCTGCCGAAAGCCCTTTGAAAGGTTGCCGATAAGCCGGTTCTGTTCGGCGGATATTCCCGTGCGCTCCGCAATTTCGCCTATGTGCTTCTTTATAGCTTTTTCACTGACCTCGCGCAAGCGGCAAACGAACGCAAGGTAATCGCCTACGCTCATCTCATCGTAAAGCGGCGGCTTTTCGGGCAGATAGCCTATAAGCCTTTTTGCCTTGCGCGGCTCAAGCAATAAATCGTGACCGCCAACGCTCACATCGCCCTCGGTTGGGGCGGTGTAGCCCGTTATTATGTTTAGGGTGGTCGTTTTGCCCGCTCCGTTGCGCCCGAGCAAACCGGCTATTTCCCCGCTGTCTATCTGAAACGTTAAATCGCGGACGGCGTACAGACTGCCATATCGCTTTGATACCCGCTCAAGCGCAATCATATCCATCCTCCTAAAGCTCTTGCTTGTGAGTGGGCATATACCCACGAATGTTATTATACACGAAAAGCCGCACATTCGTATGAACGAAGTGTAAAATGGATTCCCTGCATCGGGCGCGGTTTTTATAAGCAGAGCCGCATTTTGCGCAGAAATGTTCGGCTCGCAGCCGCTTTGCTTCGGTATGGTTCATAACGCGATGCTTTCTGCATATTATTTTAGCAATAATACTTGATAAATATTATTGAACATGGTATTATTCAGCTAACATCTTGAATAAGGAGGCTTTTAAATGGAACACATGAGGGAAACTACTCCGGATAACCCCGTCAATATTGCCCTGGGACTGCCGAAGGCAAAGCAATTTGAGCGCGACCTGACCGCTCTGCTGGTTGCCGAGGAGAGCGTTGTGCTTGTAATGTCGGACTGCGACTTTTTCATGCGCGTCAATGATAAATTCGGGCGCGAGGAGGGCGACAGAGTGCTTATCGAAACCGGAAAGCACATCGTAGCCTCCGTCCCCGATGACGCGAAGGTTTACCGCTACGGCGGCGACGCGTTCGCGATTATCTTTCCCGCCGCCTATGAAAAAGAGGATGTTTTCCTGCTGATGGAAAAGCTCCGCGCGAGCTATGACATTAGCTTGCCGGATGGGGACAGGATTACCGTTTCAATTGGTATCGCCGCCGCACCCGAGGACGCGAGCCAGTATAACGAGCTTGTCCGCAAGGCGGAGGGCGCAATGTGCAGGGGCAAGGCATCCGGAAGGAATAAGGTTTCTCTTGCCCGCGAGGAAAAGATGGTCGTCAAAACCACTCATTACACCCTCGACCAGCTCTCGCGCCTGACCAAGCTCTCCCGCCGCGAGGGCACGAGCGAAGCGATTTTGCTGCGAGAGGCGTTGGATGGGTTGCTGAAAAAGTATGATGTGTGATCCTGCTCGCTGAAAGGACTCCGTCCGCGGTGTCAGCTGCTCCTTCCCGCTGAAAATACCCCATCTGCGGTGTCAGCTGCGCGTAAACCGATCAGTCACGTACCCCCGAGTACGCTCCTGACCGGTTTCGCTTGTTTCCTAGCATCTGGGGCATTTTGAACGGGAAGGGGGTGTAGGAAGGTCATAGCTTTCTGATACCGATTATTCTCTAATAAGTGGTGTCATTAGTTGATATACTTACCGGCAACGGCGCAACAAACAAATAATGTCCAATAACTGGCAGAGAGAACTGCGCTCGCCCGCTCTGCTCCGCGTAAAAAATGGTACGGGTTACGGCGGGCACACGGTGGTGCCCCTGCGGGTATACCAATTTACCTGACTTGATTTTACCGCAACTCGGAATAATTCCACACAAAAGCGGCTGTCGGATTTCTCCGGCAGCCGCCTGTTCAGCTTCTAGCTTATAGCTAAGAGCTAATAGCTATTAGCTTCCAGCTCAAATTACTTGGAGGCGTTGATGAGGTCGAAGCACTTCTGGATGTCAACCATCTTCTCGGCAACAACTGCGTCATAGCCGTAGCTCTTGCAGGTGCTGACCATCTCGTTCCAGAGGCTCTCGAATTCTTCATCGCTCTCGGCGTATACGCACTTCCAGCTGTACTGCTTCATAACAGGAGCGAACAGTCCGCGAGCGCTCTTGGAGTCCTCGCTGGATTCGGTCTTTACGTAGCTGTTGGCGACGTAAGGAACGATGGAAACATTGCCGGACTGGAGGTAGAGCTGAGCGCCGTTGGCAGCGCCGTTGGCGTATTCGGTGGACCAAGCCTTGCTCAGGTTGGTGGCATAGCGCTCGATGTAGCACGGCCATCCCTTGTAGGAGAAGGTGTAGGTCTTTCCGGGAACAGTCTGCTCAAGCAGGATAATCTGGTTGTTGAACTTGTTCTCGCCGTCTTCAAAGGTTCCTCCGCCGTACTCAGCGGGCATTTCGGTAGCCTTGCGGTCTTCCTGGCACTTCCAGCCGAATTCGGTCATTTCGGGAACGCCCTCGGCATTGTAATCCCAGCAAAGGCCCTGAGGTCCGTAGTTGGATACGATAGCGCCTTCTTCGCTCGCGAGCCAGTCGAAGATCTCAAGCACGCGCTCGGGATACTTGCAGTTCGCGCCGATGAGGTAAGGCCAGGTGCCGCCGTTGGTGGACAGGGTGTCCATCGCGGGAGCGCCGTCGCCGAACACGAAGGTGGTGTAGCCGATGTTATCGGCAGCTCTTTCAGCGGAGTTGAAGTTGTTGATAATCCAGCCCCAAAGAGTCATCAGATAACGGCCGTTGGAAAGCTTCTGGGAATAGGTGTCGAAGTTCTGGCTGACGGACTCGGGATCAAACAGACCGGCGCGATAGAGCTGGTTGTTGACCTTCAGAGCGCGATAGTAGAGGCTTCCTTCGTCAAGAGGATTGACAACCTGCTGAGTCGCGTAGTTGACTCCCAGGAAGTCCCACTCCTTGTAGCCGTAGTAGGTCATGAGGTCCCAAGTGAACTTCATAACGCAGTCTTCCCAATCGGAGAATCCGCCGTAAGCGTAAACCTTTTCACCGGCGGCATTGGTGGGAACGGCGTCCTGCAGAGCCTTCATGAAGGCAGGCAGGTCTTCAAGGGTGTTAAGCTCGGGCTTGCCGGCCTTTTCCCACGCGTCAAAGCGAATCTGCATCGCGTAGGTGGGGTCCTGCATTTCCTGCCAGGTTCCGGGAACGAGGGCGATGTTCTGGGTGAAGCCCCATACGCCGTCGGTGTCGCGAACTCTCTTGACATAGTCGGTGATGTTCGCCATGGAATCCTTGAGGTTGGCATTGAGGTTCGTGTAGGGGGTGAGGTCAAGCTCGCTCCAGTCATAGAGCAGGTCGGCGTCAAAGCCCTTCAGGAACTCGTTGTCAAGGTCGCCAAGGACGACGATGTCGCCGATTTCGTTGCTGGCGAGCGCGGCGTTGAAGCCGCCCTGATTGCTCAGGTCGCGTACGTAGTTGAGCGTTACGTTGAAGCGCTCCTTAAGCTCATGGGCGAACCAGCCGGACTGAACACCGGAGAAATTCGCAAGAGCGTTGTAAACGTTCAGCGTAATAGGCTCTTTGTAGTCTTCCGCCACGGCGAACGTGGGGACGGCTGCAAGCAGCAGCACCAATGAGAGAACCAGCGCACAGATTTTCTTCATTATCTGTACCTCCTTTAAATTATCTCTACCCGCTTAGCATAAGCGGGATAAGATTGTCATCAGCCCTTGACGGCGCCTATCATTATGCCATTTACGAAATAACGCTGGAAGAACGGGTAAACCAGCAGTATCGGGAACACAACGACCATTGCGACTGTCATCTGTACGGACAGCGCCGTCTGCTTGACGGCAAGGTTTGCTATCGCGCCTGTGTTCTGAGTTGTTCTTACGAGCGCCGCAAGGCTCTGCGCCTCGTGCTGATAGCGGTAAAGCATATATTGCAGGGTGTAGAACTTTCCGCTGGGCATCAGCATCATCGTATCGGTGAAGCTGTTCCACTGACCTACCGCGCAGAATATGCACAGCGTTGCCAGAATCGGGGTGATAAGCGGAACAACAACGCTTACGAAAACCCTTGTGTAGCCTGCGCCGTCGAGCATTGCGCTCTCCTCAAGGCTTGTCGGAAGTCCCTCGATGAAGGTCTTAACGAGGATTACGTTATAGGGGGATACAAGCCCGGGGATAACGTAAACCCAGAAGTTATCAAGGAAGCCAAGGGTCTTGAGGTTGATGTAC
>CAZUTB010000027.1:0-10568 GCA_964622905.1 uncultured Oscillospiraceae bacterium
CCCTACAGATGACGGTGGTGCATTATAATGTGTTTCAGTCCACCAAGCATAGCAATTAGCGCGAAAAGCTCGGGCAGATATGGAAGTTCGCTCCTGTGATAAATTATGGCATTAATGCTGTTGAAAACTCCGCAAATCGCAGGCTTCTAATATGCGGAGAAACGATTACATTGATGTCGCGATTACCATAAATATGTAGGGGCGGATTCCATATCCGCCCGAACCTGCCGTAAGAACCGCTGTGCTTGTGGTGCTGTAAAATATCAAAATACAACCCCGTTACCCGCAACGGGGAAACTGTGTTTTCCCGCCCTGCTGCGCGTAAAATTATCTATGAGGTACATGCGGTTATGACGAGTGACAAACGTTTTTCGTTAACTTATAGAACAAAATTGCCCGCAGAATACGCGATAGGCTCGGGCAGATATGGAATCTGCCCCTACACGTATTATGGTGTCAACACTCATGGTAGTACCACGATCCATGTATCTTTATCGCCACTTCCTTGGCAGGAAGTAAAGAAGGGAGCATCCCTTCTTTTGTAATCCGCAGGTGTGGCTCCGCCACAGCGAGGAGCGGTATCTATACCGCTTCCTTGCAGCTTTTACGACCGTGAGGCGCAGCCGAACAGTAAAAGCTGAAAACTCGGCGCAAGTAAGCTCCGCGCACTTGCGCCGAAAGCGCAGCGCTTACTTGCTCCGAACGCTTAGCGTTGCCTCCGCAATTGCGCGCATTGCGAGAACAAGGCGCGGACCCGGGCGGGAGAGCATATCCGAGTCCGCGAGGATGACGCGTCCGTTCTTCACCGCGTCAAGCTCTTCCCAGCCTGCGCGGGAGCGGATTTCCTCGTCCGGAGTCTGCCCCTCGCCGTAGTAGCCCTGCGTGGTTACGATGAAATCGGGATTGCGGGCGATTACCTGCTCCTGAGAAATCGCCTGCCAGCCGTCAAGCTCGCTAAAGGCGTTCGTCATTCCGAGCATTTCGGCAATTTCATCCATAAAGGTGTTCTTTCCCGCAGTCCAAAGACCCCACTCAAGCGGAGAAACCTCGAAGTAAACGCTCTTTCCCGCGAGCTTATCCCTGTATTCGTCGGCAATCTGCGCAAAGCCCGCCTTCATTTCGGCTATGAGCGCTTCCGCCTCCGCGTCCTTACCTGTTACCGCGCCAATCACGGTGATTGCCTCGTAAACGCCGTCAATACCCGTTGCGCAGCTTGCGACCACGCGGATTCCCGCCGCCTCAAGCTGATTCACCTGCTCCACCGGCTGATTCATCGTGTTCATCAGCACAACCTGCGGTGCAAGCGCAATAATCTGCTCAATGTTCGTCTGAAAGCCCGATTCAACGGACGGAACCTCAAGCACGCTTTCGGGGTAATTGCAGTATTCGCCGCGCCCGACAAGCAGGCTCTCCGCGCCAAGGGCGTAGAGGATTTCGCAGTCTGCGGCAGTGAGAGCGACCACGCGGGTGACCTCGCCGTCAAGGACGATTTCGCGCCCCATCATGTCGGTCACGGTCTTTCCCTCGCCCATCGCCGCAAAGGGCATGAGCGCCAGCAGCAGCGCGACGAGCGCCGCCAAGGATTTTACCCATCTTCTGTTCATTTGTGTCCCTCCTAAATTAGGATAGATCAAATGGAACAACACAGAACCCCTACGCCGAGGGCTTTGCCCGAGGCGTAAAATTGCCTAACTCCAGAAGCAGGTTCGGCGCAAACAGGTCTCCCGACTTGGCTTCATCCTTGGGGCGCGTCTTCCCGCCGTATGGCAGTGACCGGCTTTCGCCATGCTCCCCGCGTCAGCTTCACGGTTGCTGGTACAGTCCGACATTTTCAGTCGGTTCCCATCCTCGGCGCAATGGGTCAGCGCCAAGGGCGAATATCGCAGATGCGTCTGTGTTCATTTGTCGCAGTAGAGTATACTTTTTTATGGAGGTGAAAGCAAGCAAAACGCGTTCCCGTTCCGCTCCTTAGCGCGGAGGGCTTGCGTTTTTTTCTAAATCATGCTTTACTATACCATGTTCTTTCATTATAATGTTACGCAAAGAAGCGTGGAGGCATAAATGCGAATTAACTGGTATCCGGGGCATATGGCGAAGGCGAAAAGGCTGCTGTCGGAGCAGCTTGCGCGGGTGGACGTGGTTATAGAGGTCTGCGACGCAAGGCTTCCGCTTTCGAGCCGAAATCCCGATTTTGAAAAGCTGCTTGCGGGCAGGGAGAGGATTCTTCTGCTCAACAAGGCTGACCTTGCCGAGGAGAGCCTTACGCAGAAGTGGATTTCCTATTTCAAGAAAAACGGAGTAAACGCAATTCCCTTCTCCGCGCTTTCGGGAAAGCGGGGAGCTCTGCTCAAGCTTATTGAGGACTGCTCGCGCGAGCGCGTTGAAAAATCGGCGGCAAGGGGAATAAAGAAGACCGTCCGCTGCCTTGTTGCGGGCGTTCCGAACGTCGGCAAAAGCACAATTATCAACAGGCTCAAGGGTCAGCGCGCCGCCGAGGTCGGGGACAGACCCGGCGTGACCCGCTCGAACCAGTGGGTCAAGATTACGCCTTACCTTGAGATTCTGGACAGCCCCGGGCTGCTTTGGCCAAGGCTGGAGGATCAGCGGGCGGCAAGGCGGCTCTGCTATCTCGGAACGGTGCGCGACGAGGTTGTGGATAACCTTGAGCTTGCGATAGCGCTTATAGAGGATTTGCTGAAAACGGACAGGCAGGCGCAGGTTATGGAGCGCTTCAAGCTGAAGGAAATCCCGCCGAAGGAGGATTTGCTCGAGGCGGTCTGCCGAGGGCGCGGCTTCCTTTTGAAGGGCGGGGTTGAGGATATCGACCGCTGCGCGTCCGTTGTGCTGGATGAGTTCCGCGCGGGAAAGCTGGGCAGGATAACGCTTGAAGCTCCGCGCGATAATCAAGAGGTGGAAAATGAGGCAGAGCCGAAGGGACCGGATGACGGAGCTGATGAAGCTTGACGGCGCGCTTTATGACGCCGGAATCTGCTTTGCGGGAATGGACGAGGCTGGGCGCGGACCGCTGATGGGCGACGTTGTCGTCGGCTGCGTCATTATGCCGCGCGAGCCGCAAATAGAATGGGTTGACGACAGCAAAAAGCTTTCCGAAAAGCGCCGTGAAGCGGTGTTTGACGAAATTATGAAAACCGCGCTCTTTGTAGGAGTCGGCTCGACAAGCCCGAAAGAAATTGACGAAATCAACATCTTAAACGCCACTAAGCTTGCTATGCGCAGGGCTGCGGAGGGCTGTCCCGCGTCGCTCTGCCTTGTGGACTCGGTAAAGAACATAGGGCTTAAAATGGAGGAGCGCCCCTTCGACCACGGCGACGCGCTGAGCTATTCCATCGCCGCCGCGTCAATAGTTGCAAAGGTTACGCGCGACAGGCAGATGACGGAGCTGGACAGGCTCTACCCCGAATACGGCTTTATACGGAATAAGGGCTACGGAACGCCGGAGCATATTGCGGCTCTGAAGCTGCTCGGTCCCTGCCCCGTGCATCGCAGAAGCTTCATCGGGCATTTTGTCACCCTATGAAGAAGAGCTACGACCTTGGGCTTTCCGGCGAAAGCGCGGCGCGCGCCTTCCTTGAGGGCAAGGGCTACAAATTCATTGCCGCGCGCTGGAAATGCATATACGGCGAAATAGATTTGGTGATGAAAACTAAGGGGACAATCGTTTTTGTAGAAGTAAAGGTGGGCAGCGGCGAAACAGGAAGCGGAGCGGAGAGAATTGACGCCCGCAAGCTGACGCGCCTTACCCGAGCCGCCGAGTGCTACTGCCGCGAAAACTGCCCCAATGCTCCGCGCAGACTGGACGCCGTCGAAATACGGAAGGACGGAGTGAGCCATTGGGAAAATCTAACCATCTAAGGAGCTATGCCGAAATGAGAAAAACGCTTGCGCTTATACTCGCGCTGCTTGCCGCGCTTATGCTTGTGCTTCCCGCTGCGGCGGAGGAAGAAAACCTTCTTGTGAACGGAGGCTTTGAGCAGAGCGATACCGGCTATACCGGCTGGTACACCGAGCAGTGGGTCAATAAAAGCGAGTATACAATATACTCGATGGCGCATCCCGGGCTTGGCAGCGATAACTGCGTGATGATTGAGAACGTCGGCGCGAACGACGCAAGATATGCGCAGACTGTAAAAGTGGAGCGAAACACCGTTTATAGGCTCTCCGGAGATATTTATGTGGAGAGTATGGAGGACGCAGGCAAGGGCGCGAACATTTCAGTGGAGGGCGTTTACGTTTTCTCGGAATGCTTCTTTGACGCTGACGGCGAGTGGCACCATGCCGAAATTTATGTAAAAACCGCGCCCGAACAGACGGAGCTTACCGTTTTTGCCCGCGTTGGCGGGTACAGCGGCGAGTCCGTCGGCAAGGCGTTTTTTGATAATATCGAGCTTGTGAAGGTTGACAGCGTTCCCTCCGGCGTTTATGTTGAGGATTTGAAGACGCAGACGCCGTCCGAAAATACTACGACCGCCACAACCGAGGGCGAGCCGGATTCTAGATACCCGCAGAGCCTTCTGGTCTGCTTTTTGCTTATCCTGCTTACCATCCTTTGCCTTTACTTCTTCTATGATAAAAAGCAGGAGCTTCATAATAAAGCCGCAGTTGCGCTCACGCTTGCGGCGGGGCTTATTGTCGCGCTCGCGGCAAGAATGGTCATTTCGGGGCTTGTTCTCGGGTACGATGTTGACGTTGTGGACTTCCAGTACTGGGCGGACAGGATGTTCAGCGAGGGTCCATGGGGCTTCTATGCCGAGGGTGCGTTCTGCGATTATCCGCCCGCATACCTCTATATGCTGTGGCTTACCGCCGCCGTTCAACGTGTTTTAGGCTTAAACGGCTCGCTTGTCATTCTCAAGTTTATTCCCTCGCTCTGCGATGTTATCGGAGCGCTTTTGCTCTATAAAATTGCGAAAAAGCGCGAAACGGGAGATAAGGCTGCCGTTGCGCTCGCCTTCCTTTACGCCTTCAACCCGCTTTCCGCCCTCAACGGCGCGGCGTGGGGACAGGTGGACAGCGTGCTTGCGCTGCTGCTCCTGCTTGTTGTTGATTATGCGATGGACAAGAACTGGAAGCTCGCGCTCCCTCTCTTCTTCGTTGCCGCGCTTGTAAAGCCGCAGGCGCTTATGCTCGCTCCCGTCGGGCTTATCGCGATAGTTATAAGCCTTATTTTTACGGGCGATAATAAGGAGGAGAAGGCGCAGGAACGCAGGAGCGCCGTGCTTGGAGCGCTTTACTCCATAGCCGCAATGCTTGTAATTTTGCTTCCGTTCTTTATAGGCGGCTTCTCACCCGCGTGGCTCTATAACCTCTATAAGGACACGCTTTCCTCCTATCCGCACACTACGGTAAACACCACGAATCTCTACTATCTCATATCTCCGAACTGGGGCGACCTTGAGGCGATTCCGTCCAAGTGGATAACCTCCGCTGCCGGCGCGGTAATTATCGCTATGAGCGTCTTGGGCGCGTTCTGCTCGAAAAAGCGCGGGGAAAAGAAGCTGATATGGCTGATGGGCGCGCTTGCCACAGCGGGGCTTGTATTCGCCGTGCTGCCGTTCATTATTAAGTTTAACTACACCGTGTTCGGAACGTACCTTTCCGTGCTTGTGTTCGCCTATGTGCTTGGGCTGCTTGCATTGACAAAGCGGCTCGACCTGCTCCCGCTCTTCTGCGCGGTTGCGTACATAGGTATGTATGTTCTCGGAATCAAGATGCACGAGCGCTATCTTTTCCCCGCAATCCTTCTGCTCTACCTCGCGTTTGCGGATAAGAAGGACGCGCGGATAATAGTGCTTATGATAGGGCTTTCGATTACAACCTACATGAACACCGCGCTTGTGCTGGATAATTCCCTGCGCCTCGGAAGAGCGGGCGGGCACCTGAGCAGCAATGAAAAATGGCTCAATGATGCGCTTTCCTATATGAACGTTGCGCTCTGCCTGTATTCCTTCGCGCTGCTTTTCGCAAGCGCATTGCCTAAGTATAAGCAGCTTGAGCCTAAGTCCGCGCTTGAAAAGGGCGAAAGCCCGCACAGGGAGAATGTGCTTGAGCGCGGCGGCGAAAGGCTGAACCTCAGGCGCAAGGATTACATACTCATCTTCGGCGTAACGCTTGTGTATTCCGTGCTTGCCTTCTGCAACCTTGGCTCGACAAAAGCGCCGCAGAGGGAATGGGTTTCCTCTCAGACCGATGAGCAGATTGTCTTCGATTTAGGCTCGCAGACGGAAGCGTATATGCTCTACTACGGCTTTATCAGCTATGATGACTTCATGGTTGCGGTTTCGGAGGACGGCGAAAGCTGGGAGGAGTACCCCGCGTATATGCGCGAGGGCGAGTGCTTCCATTGGCGCTATCTCAGCGAGGGAACCTACGGCGGCAGCTACTCAACCGAGAGAATTGTTCTTAAGGGCAGATATGTCAAGCTTATCGCGATGGATATGGGGCTGACCCTCGGAGAGGTCATATTCCGCGATATGGAAGGCAGCACCATCTCCGTTACCGTCAATGAGGAACTGAGCATTATCGGCAAGAACGACCCCGCGCTGCTTACCGATGAGCAGGACAGCCTTGAGGGTGAGCCGAGCTGGTACAACGGAACGTATTTTGACGAGGTTTACCACGCTCGGACGGGCTACGAGCATCTGCACGGAATTCGCCCGTATGAAACCACTCACCCGCCGCTCGGCAAGCTTATGATGAGCGCCTGTATAGCTATTTTCGGAATGACTCCGTTCGGCTGGCGCTTTGCGGGCGCGCTTGTGGGCGTGCTTATGCTACCCGTTATGTATATTCTCGGCGTTCAGCTTACGGGCAAGCGCAAGTATGCCTTCCTCGCAATGCTCCTGCTTGCCCTTGACGGAATGCACTTTGCGCAGACGAGGATTGCTACGATTGACTCCTTCCCCGTGTTTTTCATAATGACCTCGTATATGTTTATGATTCGCTATATCAAGATGAATGTGTATGAGCATAAGCTGTCCAAAACGCTTATCCCGCTTGCGCTTTCGGGGCTTTTCATCGGCTTTGCCATTGCAAGCAAGTGGATTGGTATCTATGCGGGCGTCGGGCTTGCGGTTATGTTCTTCTACGCGCTTTTTCGTCAGTGGAGAATGTCCTGCGCCGCGCGCGAAATGCTTAAGGAAAAGGAGCATAAGGACGACCCGATTCTGAGGGAAGCGGCTGAGAGCTTTGCGCAGCGCGCGCTGATAACCTGCGCCTTCTGCTGCCTGTTCTTCATCCTTGTTCCGCTCGGAATCTATATGCTCTGCTATATTCCTTACCTTGCGCCGTCGGGCGGCTTTACGCCTGAGCGCTGGTGGAACACGCAGACGGGAATGTTCCGCTATCACAGCAAAAAGGGACTGGGTGACGACCATCCGTTCAGCTCCCCATGGTGGCAATGGCCCTTTATCCTAAAGCCCATGTGGTACTGTCAAGACGCGTATGAGCCTGCCGGCTACGCAAGAACCCTGTTCTCCTTCGGCAATCCTGCCGTATGGTGGACGGGCGCAATCTCGATGGTTGTCGTTATGCTCATGTTTGCGTGGAGGCATACCGCCGAAAGGCTCAAAAAGCCGCTTAAGATTCTCGGAATCTGCGCCTCTGCTCCCGCGCTTGCGCTTATGGTTTCGGGGCTTGCGCTGGGTATAAGCTCCGACCTCTACTATCGCTCTGAGGCGGGCTGGACAGCCTTCTACATCTCGGCGGGAGTCCTTGGCGCTGTGCTGCTTGCAATGCTTATGCTGACGATTATCGGAATGCGCCTGCACCCGAAGAAGCGGGATATGTCCTTCTTCATCATTCTTATCTCGTTCGCGGCGCAGTTCATGCCGTGGATTATCGTCCCGCGCTCAACCTATATCTACCATTACTTCGCGTCCGTTCCGTTCATAATCCTCGCAACCGTGCTGCTGCTTAAGTACATCGGCGAGCGCTTCCCGAAGACGGAGCTTGCCCTGCGCTCGGCGCTTATAACCTTTGCGGTCGTTTGCTTCATCGGCTTCTACCCCTATTACAGCGGGGCAACAACGCCCGAATGGTGGCTGAAAGCCATGAAATGGTTCCACAACTGGCTCTACTACTGATAACTCCCGCGGAAGGAAGGCGGAAATATGCTGGCGAGAACGCGCTCCTACGGGCTGCTCGGCGTGAGCGGCTTCCCCGTAACGGTTGAGGTTTTCATATCCTCGGGGCTTCCCGCGCTGGAGGTTGTCGGGCTTCCCGACGCCGCGGTTCGGGAAAGCCGCGACAGGGTTCGCGCCGCGCTTATTTCAAGCGGCTTCCACCTTCCCACCGCGCGGGCAACAGTAAACCTTGCGCCCGCCGACCAGAAGAAGGAGGGCCCGTCCTACGACCTTGCAATAGCCGTAGCAATCCTTATGGCAAGCGGGCAGATTCCGGAAATGGAGCTTTCCGACGTTCTGCTCTTGGGCGAGCTTTCGCTTGACGGCTCGCTTTCGCCCGTAAGGGGCGCGCTCCCGATGGCAATATCCGCAATGGAAAACGGAATCCGCAAATGCGTTGTTCCGAAAAAGAACGCGGGCGAGCTGCAATGTCTTTCGGGGCTGCTGGTCTATCCCGCGCCCTCGCTTGCCGAGGCGGTAAAGCATCTTACGGGCGAAATGCCCATTCCCGCTCAGGCGCAGGTTTCGTATTCGGAGCTTACCTCCTCTGCGCACCCCTCCGTTGACCTTCGCGAGGTTCAGGGGCAGAGCGCGGCAAAGCGCGCGCTTGAGATTGCGGCGGCGGGAGCGCATAACATCCTTCTTATCGGACCTCCCGGGAGCGGAAAAACCATGCTTGCGCGCTGCCTGCCCGGTATAATGCCGCCGCTTACCTTTGCCGAGGCGCTTGAAACCACAAGGATTCACTCTATAAACGGAAGCCTTCCCGAGGGCGGGCTTATGACGGAGCGCCCATTCCGCGCGCCGCACCATTCCGCGTCCGTTCCCGCGCTTGTGGGCGGCGGAAGCAACGCGCGCCCGGGCGAAATATCCCTTGCGCATAACGGTGTGCTTTTCCTTGACGAGCTGCCCGAGTATCCACGCCAAGTATTGGAAAGTATGCGCCAGCCGCTTGAGGACGGCGAGGTGTGCATAAGCCGCGCGAGCGTTCAGGCAAAATACATGGCGCGCTGTATGCTTGCGGCGAGCATGAACCCCTGCCCCTGCGGCTATTTCGGAAGCAGGGTCAAGGAATGCCGCTGCTCGCAGAATGATATAAGGAGATATCTTGACAGGGTCAGCGGTCCCTTACTGGACAGAATTGACCTCCATATTGAGATGGACGCTGTTCCCGTAAGCGAGATAAACCGCTCTGCCAGTGGCGAAACGAGCGCCGAGGTAAGGGCGCGCGTCATTGCCGCGCGGGAAATGCAGCACGAAAGGTATAAAAACGACGGAATACATGATAACGCAATGCTGACTCCGGAGCTGCTAAAGCGCTACTGCACTCTCGGCAAGCCCGCCGAGGCAATGCTAACCCGCGCAGTTGACGTTATGGGAATGAGCATGAGAGCCTACACGCGCATACTTAAGGTTGCGCGCACCATTGCCGACATTGCGGGCGAAAGCGGAATAAACGAGGGGCATATAGCCGAAGCTATCGGGTACCGCGCGCTTGACAAGAAGTATTGGAGCGCCTGATATGAATGACATGGAAATGCTGCTCCGCATGGGGCTTTCGCTCGTTCCGCATATGACGGAGAATCGCCTTCGGAAGGTTTTTGATGTTTTCAGTTCGGCGGAGGAGGCATTCTGCAATTTTGACGAGCTGAAAAAGCTGCTCCCGAGGAACGCGGAGCTTTTTCCCGCAGAGCAGACGGCGGAGGCGGCGGCTAAGGCGGTTGCCGAGGCTGCGGACTGCGGGCTTCAGGCGCTTTCCTGCCTCTCGAAAAGCTTTCCCTCGCGCCTGAGAAATCTGGACTCCTGCCCCGCCGTGATATATGTAAAGGGCAGCATTTCCGCGCTCTCCGCGCCAAGGGCTATATCCACGGTAGGGAGCAGGAACTGCTCCGAGTACGGCAGAAACTGCGCGCGCTCCTTTTGCAGGCAGCTCAGCGGGTATTCGGTAAGCATCGTGAGCGGGCTGGCAATGGGCATTGACGCAATGGCGCATACGGGCGCGCTTGAGGGCGGCGGCACAACGGTTGCGGTACTTGCAGGCGGCGCAGAAACGTGCTATCCTTTGTCTAACGCGCGGCTGTATGCATCAATTCTTGAGCATGGCGGCGCGATAATCTCCGAAAATCCTCCGAAAACGCCCTCGCAGAGCTGGCGCTTTCCGCTCAGGAATCGCCTTATCGCGGGGCTTTCGGACGCGCTTCTCCTCTGCGAGGCGGATATAAAGAGCGGCTCTCAGCACACCGTTTCAGCGGCGATTTCGCAGGGCAAGGATGTTTTCTGCATCCCCGGGGACATTGCGCATCTCGGCTCGCGCCTTCCGCATAAGCTTATCCGCGAGGGTGCGCGGCTGTTTTGCGGCGCGGACGATGTAATGGAGGATATGAAGTGGGACAGACCCGTTATTATGGAAAGCGCGAGCGCTCCCGC
>CAZUTB010000028.1:0-4229 GCA_964622905.1 uncultured Oscillospiraceae bacterium
TTCAAAAGCGGCGGGCTTTTATGACGAGCCGTTTTATCTTGAGATAATAACGCCTGCCGACGATAGGATTTATTACACGCTGGACGGCTCTGAGCCAACCGAAAGCTCTGCTCTGTATACCGCGCCCATCTATATTGACGACGCGAGCTTTCATAAAAATAATTACAGCGCAAGAACCGATATCTCGGTGCTCACCGTAACCGCGCCAAAGGCCCTGCAGGTCAAGGGTACGGTGCTTCGCGCCGCCGCGATTGACGAAAACGGCAATAAAAGCTCAATTACCACCGGCACATACTTTATCGGCTTTCAGAACAGACAGGAATACTCAGGGCTTCCGGTAATCTCGATAAGCGTTGATCCCGAGCTGATGTTCGGCGAGGAAATTGGTATGTATATGCTCGGCTACCGCTATAAAAACTGGCTTGAGAGCACAGAGTATTCGCCCGATACCGCAACAAACAGCATACCTGCGAATTATAAGATTCACGGAACGGAGATTAAGGCGGACGTTGAGTGGTTTGAAGCAGACGGGACGCTTTCCCTGAGCCAAACCCTCGGCTTGCGCATTCATGGCAACTTTTCGCGGCATGACGTGCAGAAATCCCTGAAGCTCTATGCGCGCAGCATTTATGGTGATAATAAGATTCAGTATGTGTTTTGGGAGGAAGCGGGGAAGAACGAGCATATCGTTCTGCGAAACGGCGGAAACAACCATGTGCTTACCTTCCTTGATACCTTCGCGCATAAGCTTCTCAGCCGGAGAGGACTGCCGTATTCCCGCTCGCTTCCCTGCCTTGCCTATATAAACGGCGAGTTCTGGGGGCTTTATAACATCCGCGAGTCCGAGGATGAGGACTTCATCGAGCAGTACTGCGGGATTGACGACGAAGACATAATAATGATTAAGAACCAAGCCCTGCAGGAGGGCGTTCCGTCCGACCTTGACGATTTCAAGGCGATGATTAAAACAATTTCCGAAATGAACTGCGTTAGCGATAAAGCCTATGATTACGTTAATTCCCTTATAGATATTGATAATTACACAAATTATCTCGCCGGCGGAATCTGCATTCAATGCGTTGACTGGCTCAATATTGACAATAACAGCACCCTTTGGCGCACGAGAAAGACGGACGGCGGCGGTCAGAGCGACGGGCGCTGGAGATGGATTTATCAGGACCTTGATTATTCCTGCGGCTGGGGGCATTCCGACCCGACACCCGTTCAGCTTCTTTTGAAAGAGCCTATTTTTTCCGCGCTGTGGACAAACGCGGGGTACAGGCAGAAATTCCTCACAACGGTTATGGATATTGCGAATATTGACTGCGCCGCTTCGCGCGTCAACGCGCTTGTCGATTCGCTTGCCTCCGTTTACAGGGTGTATAATCCGCTCAATTATTCCAGATTTTCTCTGGATTACACGCTCGAAACCTTTGATACGCAGGCAGAGAACATAAAGAAATTCTTTGCCGAGCGTCCCGAGCAGCTTGCGGCGGAGCTTAGCGATGCGCTGAATATTCAAAGCGGCTGCTATACCTTAAACGTCAGCGCAAGCGGAACAAGCATTCCCGATATCTCCGTTAACGGAAATGCTATTGAGCTTGTCAAGAATAAATGGAACGGCATATACTTTGCCGGATGCCCGATAACGCTCAAGGCGGGCGAAATGACGGGCTATGATTTTACGGGCTGGTACAGCAAAAACACATTGCTCTCCGCAAATGCCGAAATAACTGTTGAGCTTGCCGGAAAGCTGGAGCTTTCGCCGGTATACACAAGGCGCGATTTCATTGCTGAGCTTGCGTCCGATATGCAGCCGCGCCAGAGCGATGGCGATGTGCTTCTGGGAACCGGTCAGTACAGCTATTCCGCGCGGCTTGTGGCTGACGCAGGGCTTGCCGCTTCCGTTTCAAACGGCGCTGTTCTGCTTCTGCCCGAGAAGAAGTGGCAGAAGAAGCTCGGCTTTGAAATAAGCTTTTCAAGCGCAGGATATACCTCCATACGCGCGGAGCTTGAGCTGTATCTTTCCGAGGACGCACCCAAGGAATGGCGGGTGCTTGCGGGAGAAAGCGGAAGCGAGCTTAAGGCAGCCGAGGAAGGGATTAAGCTTCAGACGGGCAAAAACAGATTCACCGTAAGCCTTCCCGAAAGCGCCTCCGATATCTATTCCGCGGTTCTGCGTCTTGAAGCTGTAAAAAAATCCTCCGGAACGGACGAAATGGGCGTTTCAATTAACGCGCTCTGTATTTACGGCGATGAAGCCAAGCTTTCAACCGCGGCGCTTCAAAACGCAATTCGTCTTTGCGAAAGCGAAATGGGCAAGGAGTTTACAGCGCCCGATGACGCGGAAATATCCGCTCTCTCGGCAGCGGAGGTTGCCGCTCTTACAAGGTCGCTCTATAAGCGCCTTGCGTCCTTCTCGCTAAAGAGCAGGGTCAGGGAGATAAGCGCGGAGGACGCCGCGCTTAATGCCGCGCTGGAGGGCTTAAACGGCTGTATCATTGCCGATATAGCAGCGGACGACGGCTTGTATTCCAATGAGGTCGATATATCCGTAGGCTTCAATGGGCTTGCGTATCTCTACAAAATCTCAGAAAACATACCAGAATACGCGGGCGAGTATTCCGCCGCAGAAAACACGATAACGATTCCTTCGGATGAAGGAAAATATTTGATTTTATCAAAGCCCATAGCTGGGTATCGTTATAAAGCGGAGATAATTAACCATGAAATCGGTGAAAGCCTGCAAGCCCTTATCGGAGGCGAGGTTGACGAGCCGTATGCCTTCCTTAAGATTGAGAGGTACACCGAATATCAGGAGAGCATGCGCTTTTCCGTTCCCGAGGAAAGCGGTCTTTACGGGAAAAGTATCCGCATCTATTCCGTATCGGAAAACGCGCTTGAGCTTAAGGAGCGCGTCAAGGCTCAGGGCGGAGAGTATACGATAGAGCCGCTCGATTCGGGCGAGTATCTGATTCTCCTGAGCAGCCCCGAGCATTACCGCTATCTTTCAGGCGATAATACGGAGAAAACAAAAAGCGAAACGAAAAACACAAAAGCCGATCAGAGCAGGCTTCCGCTTCTCATCGCAGCGGGCGCGGGCGCACTTGTCCTTACAATAATTGTTCTGCTTATTGTAAAAAGCCGCTCAAAGAAAAAGAGATAGAATGATGATTCTCGGAGCAGGTGAGTAAAATTCACTTGCTCCGAATTTTTGTTATGAGGATTGCTTTGCCAAGCGCTCAACCGCCGAAGCAAGAGCCTTTACTTCGTCCATCGTATTGAAAAGCCCAACGCTCGCCCTCACCGCGCCGGTAGAAAGCGTTCCGAAGGCTGAGTGAACCGAGGGCGCGCAATGCAGCCCGCCGCGCACACAGATTCCGTTTTCATCAAGATAGTCAGCAATCTCGCCGGAGCTTAGCGAGCCCAGCGTAAACGAGGTAACTCCAAGATAAGGCTTATTTTCCGTTTCAAGAATTCTAAGACCTTTTATACTGCGCAGCATTTCCCTCAGCGCGTCAGTAAGGTATTTTTCATACTCGCGAATTTCCTCAAGATGCTCCTGTATGAATTTCGTGCCCTCGCAGAGCGCCGCTATACCGACAAGGTTCTGTGTTCCGCTTTCAAGCGCGTCGGGCATTTCCCTTGGCTGGTACATGCTTTCCGAGCTTGAGCCTGTTCCGCCAAAGCGAAAGGGACGAAGCTCAAAGCCATCGGCAACATACAGAGCGCCCGTCCCGTGCAGGCCATGCAGACCCTTATGCCCGGGAAGGGCAATAAACTGCGCGCCTGATGCGTCGGGCGAAATATCCAATATGCCCGCCGTCTGAGCGCAATCGGCAAGCAGAGGTATTCCGTATTCCCTCAAAACCTCCGAAGCGCTTTTCAGGTCGGCTGTTTCGCCCGTCACGTTTGAGGCATTGTTCAAAACGCAGAGCGCGGTGTTTGGCTTTATCGCGCTCCTCAGCTCCTCGCTTTCCGTGCTTTTGAGTATGTGAAGCTCAATTTGCCCCTCTCTTTCCAGCTCCTTAAGCGGGCGCATAACCGCGTTATGCTCGTAGGGTCCCGCTATCACGCGCTCGCCGCGGTGAAGCAGACCCATTATCACAGTGTTTATAGCGTCCGTTGCGCTGTAGGTAAACGCAATCCGCATAGGGTCCTTTATTTTCAGGTATCGGGCAAGCTGCTCGCGGCAGTCCATAACGCAGCGCGCTGCTCGCAGGGACAGG
>CAZUTB010000028.1:4239-10516 GCA_964622905.1 uncultured Oscillospiraceae bacterium
TGAGGTATGGGGGTTGCTGCTGGCGGGTGTGCTTTTCGGAGCGCGCTGGCGGCTGGGTGTGGGTGTGCGCGCTGCGCGCGGGGTTAGCCGCGTATTCTGTCATCGCCTCATAAGCGGCTTTGTAGGCTTCCTGAATCTTTGGAAAGCTGGTTGCTGCATTGTCAAAATATATCATTCTGACCTCCCTTGCGCGATTGCGGAACTTAACGGCGGCTTTCTCATACAATATATGAGTGTAAACGCTTAATATGAGGAGCTGATATAATGCCGGATACTGTGGCGATAGCCGCTTTTCGCTCCCGTCAGCAGGTAATGCGCTTTGAGAGCATACTTCGGCGCGCGGGCGTTCCATGCAGAGTAGTCAGCACGCCGAGGGATATCGCAATAGGCTGCGGGCTTTCGCTTGAGGTAAATATGGAGGATGTAGAGGACGCAATAGCGCTTTATAACAGATACAAAACAGGCAACCTGATAGGCTTTTATCAGGTTACTCGAAACGGAAGCGCAAGGGCAAGGAGCGTCCCTATATACAGAAAGGAAAGCTGACGGCTCTGCCTTCTCCGTGTTTCAAATGCCCGCCGCGAGGTGTATAATGAACACGGAGGTACATAGACAATGTCAAACACGAAAGAGATAGTAAAGGCTCTGGATGAGCTTTACCCCTCGGCAGGACCTGAGCTGCATTTCAATGACGCGTATGAAACGCTTGTGGCTGTAATGCTTTCCGCACAATGCACGGACAAGCAGGTCAACAAGGTTACTCCCGCCGTTTTTGCGAGGTATCCCGATGTAAAGGCAATGGCGCAGGCAACGCCCGAGGAGCTGTTTCCGCTCGTCAAGTCCTGCGGCTTTCATAAAAAGGCTGAAAATATCGTCAACACCTGCAGGATAATTATGAATGACTATGGCGGCAGGATTCCGGAAACCATAGAGGAGCTTGTAAAGCTGCCGGGAGTCGGAAGAAAAACCGCGAACGTTGTTGTTTCCAATGCTTTCGGAGTACCCGCAATAGCCGTAGACACCCATGTATTCCGCGTGTCAAACCGTCTTGGGCTTGCCGATGCAAAGGATGTTCTGAATACGGAAAAGCAGCTGATGAAGGCGATTCCGAGGGAGCGCTGGTCAAAGGCGCACCATCAGCTCATTTTGCTTGGGCGGTATGTCTGCACTGCCAGAAAGCCGAAGTGCGCGGAGTGCGGGCTTAAAGCGCTATGCAAAAGCTTTGAAAACAGTCTGTGAAACAAAGGGGATATGTGGTATACTTATATTGCGCGGGCTTGACCATAAGCCGGAAGAAACGGCTTAGCCCGCGCGGAAGCAGTTTCTTTTTTATGACTGAAAGGATGAAAGCATGAGCGTTTTTGTGGATCGGGTGCTGATAACCGCCAAGGCGGGAAACGGCGGTAACGGCTCCGTATCCTTCCATCGCGAAAAGTTTGTTCAGAACGGAGGACCGGACGGCGGCGACGGCGGTGTCGGCGGCGACGTTGTGCTGTACGCAGACCCGCAGATGCGCACGCTTCTGGACTTCCGCTACCGCCTCAAATATCAGGCGGGAAACGGTGAGGACGGAAAGAGCGAAAAGCGGAACGGCAGGCGCGGCGAGGATATGGTTATAGCCGTTCCTGTCGGTACGGTGGTCAAGGATAATTCAAATGATTCCGTTGTGGCGGATATGTATGAGCCGGAAATGAAGAAAATTCTGCTTCATGGCGGAAAAGGCGGGTGGGGCAACGCACATTTTGCCACTCCCACAAGGCAAGCGCCGAATTTTGCAAAGCCCGGGGTGAAAACTCCCGCCTATGAGCTTCGGCTTGAGCTGAAAACAATAGCGGATGTAGGGCTTGTAGGCTATCCGAATGTCGGCAAAAGCACCATCCTGTCCGTTGTGACTACGGCAAAGCCGAAGATTGCGAATTATCATTTCACAACGCTTCGCCCGAATCTTGGCGTTGTCAGGGTAAGCGGCGCGGATTTTGTTATGGCTGATATTCCGGGGCTTATCGAGGGCGCTTCCGACGGGGCGGGGCTTGGTTTTGAGTTCCTCCGCCATGTTGAGCGCACTCGGCTTCTGCTCCATGTGGTGGATGCGGCAGGCTCCGAGGGCAGAAACCCTACCGAGGATTTTGAAAACATATGCGCCGAACTTTCGCGTTACGGTAATCTTTCCGAGCGCAGGCAGCTTGTTGTAGCAAATAAGATGGATCTTGACGGGGCTGAGGAAAACCTTGAAAAGCTGAAAGCCGCCGCCGCTGCGCGAGGCTTTTCGGTTTATCCGGTAAGCGCCGCTGCGCGCACGGGCTTTGACGAGCTTATGCAGGCGGTGCTTACGGAGCTTCGCTCGCTCCCTCCCGTAACGCATTATGAGGAGGAGGAGCTGCTTCCGCAGATGACGGAGGGCGAGGGCTTCGAGATTTCGCTGGACGGCGAGGTTTATGTGGTTGAAGGCCCTTCAATGCAGCGGCTTATTGACAGCGTTAACTTTGATGACGAGGAAAGTATGCAGTGGTTCCACCGCACGCTGAGGCGCTGGGGCGTTATTGACGCTCTGCGCGAAAAGGGCGCAGGCGAAAACAGTACGGTTCGCGTCGGCGATATGGAATTTGACTTTGTAGAATGATGGGGGAATGTGAATGACAAGCAAACAGAGAGCGTATCTTCGCTCATTGGCGAACACTATGAAATGCACGCTGTATATCGGTCAGGGCGGAATTGACGACCAGACGATAAGCGAGGCGTATTCAATCCTTGAGGCGCGCGAATTAATGAAAGCTCAGGTTCGCGCCGAGAACATAACGGCTAAGGAAGCCTGCGAAAAGCTTTGCGAGGCGCTTGGCTGCGAGCCGATACAGGTTATCGGCAACCGCTTCGTGGTTTACCGCGAGGCAAGAGAAAAGAAGCGCTACGCGGAGATTCTCGCCTCCCTATAATTTCGGAGCGCGCCTTACCCGCCCGTTTATAAAGGAGCATAGGGCAAGGGCGTAGAGCAAAGCGGCGGGAATCGGATAATACCCCGCGCCGGTCAGGATGTAAAGCAGGGTAAGACCGGACGCGTAAAGCAAATATCGTCCGGTCTTTTGCTTTGATAAAACGCGCCCAAGGAGCAGCCGCGCGTTCGTCTTTGCCTTTCTTCTCTTGTTTATCTCCAGCAGCTGCTCATCCGTTGCAGGGTAAAGCTTTCCCGCTATTGCGCAAAGCGCCTTTCCCGATATCAGCGTTACGGGCGGTGAAACCTCCGAGGAAAGCGCGAGAGCGTCCTTTGAAAACTCGCAGGTCGCGCAAAGCACGCAGCGGTGCGCGCCGTTTGAGCGGCACGCCCTTGCAGCGCCCAAAACCTCCTGCGCGGTTGCTTCAAGGCTTGGATGGCGCGATACGCAGCGGATAAGCAATAGCTCCTCCCCGTATTGCGAAAGCACTCCATCGCTCACAAGCCCTACAAGCTTTATTGGGTATATCCTCTCAAGCCAGCTATGCAGCTCCTCATGGTGCTTCGGGCGCGGAAGGAGCAGCAGCTTTTCCAGCCTTAACTCGCCGCCTATTCTCTCGCGCATGCGCTTTTCGCGCTTCTTGAGGTGCTTCTTGGATATAATGCGTATAAGCATGGAGAAAAGCGCGTATATGCAAAGCCCTCCCGCAAGGGAAAGCCAGCTTACAGAGTAAAGGCAGAAGAAGTAAAGCACGCATACCACGAAAAGCAGCGCGCGGATTATCACTCCGTCTATCGTCATTGAAAGCCGCGTGTTGCTCAGGTATTTCTGCATATTATCGCCTCTTATTATTGCTTACGGAGGTTTTTGGCAAATGGCAAAGCTCGGAATCCTGGGCGGAAGCTTCGACCCGATACACTTGGGGCATATGAACCTTGCTTACGCCGCGCTCAAGTATGTGGATAGGGTTATCTTCATGCCATCCGGAAATCCGCCGCATAAGGCGGGGCTTACGGACGGGAATATTCGCGCGGAGCTTGTAAGCCTCGCGATAAAAAAGGAGCCGCGCTTTGAGCTTTCCGCAATGGAGCTTGACCGCGCGGGAGTAACCTATACCATTGATACCTTGCGGCAGATGAAGCTTATTTATCCCTCGGACGAGCTTTTTTTCATTTCGGGGGAGGATACCCTGCACGATTTGTGCAACTGGCACGAGGCAAGGGAGGTTTTCTCTTTAGTTACCTTTCTCGTGCTTAAAAGGAGCGGCGAGGATGTGGAGGAAAAGCTGCGCCTTGCCTCCGAGATGGGAATGAAATACCGCTATATGGAAGCACCGGAGATTGACGTAAGCGCAACCGAGGTTCGCGAGGCGCTTCAAAACGGCGGCGACGTGTCCGCGCTCCTTCCCGCCGAGATACTTGCCTTTATAAAGGAAAACGGGCTTTATACCGAAAAGATATGCCCCTATTCCATAGACAAAATCAAGAAAATGCTCAGGGAGGACCTTAAAAAGAACCGCTATGAGCATTCGCTTGCCGTGCTTGAGATGGGCGAGGAATTAGCTGCTCGCCATTCGCTTTCACTTTCAAAAATGCGGATTGCCGCCCTGCTTCACGACTGCGCCCGCCACCGCGACATGAGCGAAATGCAGAAGCTCGCCAAGGCTTGGGCAAAGCGCGATGGAATAGAGCTTGATGACATAGTCCTTCAAAGCCGCTCGCTGCTTCATTCCTACGCCGGAGCGGAGTATGCCTATGAGCGCTACGGCGTTCGGGATATCGAGGTGCTTCGGGCTATCCAAAAGCATACCTGCGGGGCGGAGCAGCTTACATATCTTGATATGGCACTTTTCCTTGCCGATAAAACGGAAAGAACGCGCGAGGATTATCCGGCGCTGGAAAGCATACGCAAGGAGGCTATGGTAAGCCTTCCTAAGGCGATGCTCATTTCACTTGAAAGCACGGTAAGCTATGTAAACTCACAGGGCGGAAGCGTGTACTATATGACGGAAAAATGCATAGCATACCTGAAAAACCGCTTCTCGCTGTGACCGCTCTTGCATGAAAAGCCATTCATGGTTATAATAAAAACATCAAAGATACAGGCGTGGTAAAGGAGGATGACATTTGACAGAGATGGACGTGGTTCTCACCGCAGCAAAGGCAATGAACGACAAGAGGGGTACCGATATTGTCGCCCTTAACGTATCCGAAATGACATCTGTAACGGATTATATGCTTATCTGCTCTGCCCGAAACTCGATTCTTGTCCGCGCAATAGCCGACGAGGTCGAGGAAAAGCTCAGCGAAATTCATTCGCTTTCGCATACCCGCACCGACGGTTATCGCGACGGCAGATGGATTGTACTTGACTATGGAACGATTCTTGTTCATATTTTCCATGAGCAGGAGCGAGAATTCTATCGCCTTGAAAGGCTTTGGGAAACGGCTGAAAACCGTGTTCCGCTTGAACTTGAGGAAAACTAAAGTTATTAAAGCAAAGAAAAGAGATTACCCGAGATGCAGTATACCGAGGAATACTTCGATTACGGACTTCGCAGGATAGGAACGCATTCGGAAAAATGGGATGCAATGCGCTCCGAGCAGGGGCAGGATATGCTAGCCGCATGGGTTGCCGATATGGATTTTGAATCTCCGCGCGAGGTAAGGGACGCGCTGCTTGCCCGCGCCGCACACCCCACCTATGGTTATACCGAGGTTTGCGCCGAGGATATTGCCGCGCCCCTTCGCTTCTGGAAGCGCCGCCATAACGTAACGCTTACCGAGAAAAACATCACCTTCATGCCCTGTGTTATCACGGGGCTAAAAACGGCGGTGCAGCTTTACACGAGCGCAGGCGACAAGGTGCTTATGTTCACTCCCGTTTACGGTCCGTTCTACGGAGCGTGCGAGAGCAACGGACGGGAGCTTGTCAACCTTCCGCTGGATATCGATTCCGACAATCGCTATCAGATAAATTTTGACAAGCTGGAATCGAAACTTAAAGGCGGGGTAAAGCTTATTCTGTTCTGCAACCCGCATAATCCCGGCGCTCGCGCTTGGGAGAGGGAAACTCTTGAGAGGCTTGTTGAGCTTTGCATAAGGTACTCCGTAAAGCTCATATCGGATGAGATTCATTCCGACTTCGTTTTCACCAAGGCGGGCCATGTTTCGATTCTCTCCGTTAAGGGAAATGAGGAGTGCGCGCTTGCGCTTGCCGCCGCGAGCAAAACCTTTAATCTTGCGGGGCTTCAGCAGGCGATTGCGCTTTCGCATAACGAGGAAATGATTCGCGGATTCTCCGACAAGATGGAGGAAAACGGAGTCACCTCGGGCAATATCTTCGCGCTT
>CAZUTB010000029.1:0-10496 GCA_964622905.1 uncultured Oscillospiraceae bacterium
GCAAGGATTATCACGGCTTTGACTCCTTCCTTGGGCTTTACTACGAGTTAGCTAAGATGGAGCTGCAAAGCGTCGGCGAAAAGACGGAGCCTGTCCGCGAATTCGCAATAGATAAGGCGCTTGAGAGGATAGACAAGCGGCTTGACTGCGCGGATTTCGCCATTCCCGCGCTGATAAGAATGCTTCATGAGCACAAGGGAACGGGGCGGCTCAGCGATGAAGCGGCTGAAAAAATACAAAAGTCGCTGCTCGGCTTCAAATACTGGCTCGACGAGCCGGACGCAGTGCACGCCTGCTACTTTACGGAAAACCATCAGATTCTCTACCACAGCGCCGAGTACCTTGTTGGGCAGCTTTTCCCGCGCGCGGTTTTTTCGTCAAACGGCATTACGGGCGAGGAGCATAAAAAACACGGAAAAGAGTTTATGCTCAGGTGGCTCAACTGGCGCGAGCGCTTCGGCTTCTCCGAATGGCTGACTCAGGGCTATTATCTTGAGGATATTCTTGGGCTAATCTGCCTAACAATTTACGCGGAGGATGAGAGCATCCGCACGCGCGCAAAAATGCTGATAGATATGCTAATCTACGACATCGCGGTCAACAGCCTGCACGGGCATATGCCCACAACGCACGGGAGGGTTTACGCGCGCTTTATCATCGAGCCGGATTACGAGGACTGCACGGCGCTGATGCGCCTCTGCTGGGATGAGGGCTACATAGAAAGCGGAATGTGCGAGTGCGCGGTTATGCTCGCCGCCTGCGGCTACGAATGCCCCGCCGCGATACGCGAGGCGGCGAAGAACGAGGGCGGAGTGCAGGTTAACCGCGAAAGAATGAGCATTGACGTTTGCGACGCGAAAAAATTCGGAATAGACCCCGCGGACTTTGACAACATCATGTTCTTCTGGGGAATGCAGACCTATTCCGACCGCCTGTGCATAGAAAATTCGATGAAGGTATTCCCGACATGGAACTGGATGACGAACCGCGTAATGGCTTACCGCGAGATGTACAGGCTCTGCGACGAGGCGGACGCGCCCTGCGCGGACGCTCCCGACTTTACCGCGATGACCGAAGCGAACATTATTACGAGAAGAACGCCCGATTATATTTTGAGCTGCGTTCAGGATTTCAGGCGCGGCAAAATGGGCTATCAGCAGCACCCGTGGACGGCGTCCTTAGGCGGAAAAGCGGTAATATTCACAACAAGCCCCGCCTCGCTTGAGTACAGCAACCGCCCGAACCGCTGGGCGGGCAACCTATGCCTGCCGAGGACGGCTATGGACGAAAACGTCCTCATCTGCATTTACAGAATCAAGCCCGATTTTGTGGATTATCTTTACAGCCATCTTTACTTCCCCAAGCATGAAATGGATGAGGTTATCGAGAAGGACAACTTCATTTTCGGACGGCGCGGCGATGGATATATAGCCGTTCGTTCCCTGCTGCCCGCCTGCTGGGAGGAGAAGGACCCGGAAATGTTCAGGGCGCTGTGGGAAAAGGACTGGGAGAAGCGCTTTGAAAGCGCCGAGGAGTACGAGTACATTGCGCAGGGTCACGCAAACGTATGGACAATAGAGGTCGGGAGCAGGGCTGAAAACGGGAGCTTTGAAGCTTTCGTAAAGAGCTTTGAAAAGGCGGAGCTTTGCGGCGACAGCCACAATATGCTCTACCGCGCGGGGAACGGAAAAACCTACAAATTCGGCTGGAACGCTCCGCTTACGGTAAACGAAACGGAGATTCCGCTGCGCGGCTATAAGCGCTACGATAACGCGAGCTGCAATGCGGAATTTGACGCAAAGCGCCTTGACATCTCGGCGGGCGGGCACAGCCTTACGCTAGATTTTGAGAACGTTAAGCACGTAATCGGCTGACCGCAGGTGCATGAATATGGAAAAGTATTTTGACGAGCGGCAGAGCGCCGCATACATTTACGGCTGCGACGAGGAAGCGATAATTCGGCTGCTTGCGGAGCGATATATAGGCGAGAATCCCGAAACGCCCTATGTTCATCGCGCGTATGACGAAAGCGGAATTGCCGCCGACAACAAAGCGGGCTATATACTCGACTTCGGAGAGCGCTTCCCCGAAAGCAAGCGCGGCGCGCGCTGCTTTGCTGTGGGCGAGCTGTACTCCGCAGAAAAGCGGAAAACGACCTTCAATATAAGCTGCAAATCCCCCACAAAGGTATGGTTTGATGGCAATTTAGCCTTCTCGACCTCGCAAGCAGGCGAGCAGAATAACGAGCCTCAGCGCTTTTCCATTGAGCTGAAAAAGGGCTATAACCGCTTTGTACTTCTCTGCGAAAAAGGCGAATACGGCTTCGGATGCAGGCTGCAAAACGCAATGCCGCAATGGGAGTCTTGCAATTTCCTTATGCCGTTTTCGGAGCGCGGCGGCGAGGCGGGCTTCCTGTTCACCGCGCCGTTTGATAAGGCGGAAATCGACCCTGCGGCGCTTTTCGGCGAGAGCGAAGCGGCTTCTAGGTTTGAATGGCTTCCGAAAAAGGCTGCCGTCCCAAAGCGCGACGACGGGCTGTATTACGGCTGCAGCAGCCTGTTGCTTGATTCCGCTATGGAAGCGGAGCTGCGCATTCCAGCAGGGCTAAGGGTTTGGATTGACGGAAAAGAGCGGAGCGGGTGGCTGCCTGCGGGCGTTCACAGGCTGCTCTCGTTCGGAAAACCCTCGCAGATAGCCGCGCTTTCGGTAAGCTCTAAGGGCGCAAGGCTTGAAGCGCCGATAAAGATTCACGGAAGGACAACAAGCTATTTTGTAAAGGGTCCGTATGACGCGCCTGCTGACGGCTTCGATTTTGATATAAGAGATGTGAACGGCGGGCGGGCTTGGACTACGGGTTATGAGGGCATAGCCCCGCGCCCATATGCCGAGGCGCGGCTCTTCGGACGGTGGACGTACCCCTTGGGCGTAACGCTTTACGGAATGCTCAGGGCGGGGCGGCTCTTCCATATTCCCGCGCTTACCGATTATGTTTCGCGGCACATAAGCGCGGTTACGAATATTCAGGCTTACGCGAAATACGATACCGAAAAATACGGCTTTGCGGGGGTCAATCAGCAGCTCTGCTGGCTTGACGCGCTTGACGACTGCGGCTCGTTCGGCTCGCTTATACTTGAAGCCGACCAAAGCGGCGAAAACGCGAATATACGAAAGATTGCCGATGAAATCGCGGAATATATGCTGAATGCTCAGCCGCGAACAGAGGACGGCGCGTTCATAAGGCGAGATAAAACCATATGGGCAGATGATATGTATATGTCCGTCCCGTTTTTGTCGCGTTACGCCTCCTACGCGAATTGCCCGAAGGCGCTGGACGAATGCGCAAAGCAGCTTTTGCTTTATAAGAAGCTTTTGTTTATAATGGAAAAGCGCGTAATGTCGCATATGCGTGACGAAAAGCGCGGCGAAAGCAACGGAATCCCGTGGAGCAGAGGCAACGGCTGGGTTATCTTTTCGCTGAGCGAGCTGCTTGAGCGGCTGCCCGAAAGCCATGAAAAGAGAAAAGAGTTGCTTGGGTTTTTCCGCGAGCTGACGCAGGGCTATATAGCGCTTCAGGATGAAAGCGGGCTGTGGCATCAGGTTCTGGATGAGCCATCCGCGTATCTTGAAGCCTCCTCGACCGCAATGATGATTTGCGCGTTTTCGCGCGGAGTATTGGGCGGCTGGTACACCGGAGAGCTTTCGGAAGCGGCGCAAAAAGCTGCCGAAAAAGCATGGAGAGGGCTTTGCGAAACGGCGATTGACGCGGGCGGAAACCTGTTTGGAGTATGCAGAGGCTCGGGCTATTCCTTCTCACGGGATTACTACAAGGCGCTCAGCTGGAGCTTCAACGATACGCACGGAATCGGGATAGTTATGCTTGCCGCAGCGGAGCTGAAGCGCTTGAAAACGCGCATGGCAAACGAAGAAATTCTTTAGGAGGACTTATGCTGGGAAGCGACGGATTTAATCTATGGGCGGACGGATATGACAAAAGCGTCGGGCTTTCGGACGAAAAGGACGAATATCCCTTCGCGGGTTACAGGAAAATTCTTGGCGCAATATATTCCGATGTGCTGAAAAGGAACGCGAAAACGGTGCTTGATATCGGCTTCGGAACGGGAGTACTTTCCGTAAAGCTCTGTAACAGCGGCTGTGAAATTTTCGGGCAGGATTTTTCCGAGGAAATGATAAGGCTTGCGCAGGCGAAAATGCCGAATGCCAAGCTTTACAGAGGCAATTTTGCGGACGGGCTTTGCAAGGAGCTTACGGAGCAGAAATACGATGCGATAATCGCCACCTACTCCCTGCACCATCTTGAGGAAAGCGCGAAGGCAGGCTTCATCAAGGCTCTGCGCGGGCTTCTCAACGACGGCGGCAGAATCTATATCGGCGATGTTGCGCTTGAAACGAGGGCGGAGCTTGAAAAATGCGCCGAGGAAGCCGGCGACGAATGGGATACGGACGAAAACTACTTTGCCGCGGACGAGATGAAAAGCGCGTTCCCAAGCATCCGCTTTACAAAATACTCCTGCTGCGCAGGGCTGTTTACATTAGATAAGCAGGACTGAGGGCAGACGAGGGAAACGCAGAAGTTAGTTAACACTCCATATAAAAGCATAACAAAAAGCAGGCTTAGGCACAGCGCTTAAGCCTGCTTTTCGCTATATCAAGCAGAATGAAAAGCCTTACAGCTCAATCTTTCTGCCGGTCAACGCGTCCCAAAGCAGGTCATTCGGGATATGCTTGAGGTCGCGGGAGGCGGTGCGCGCCATCATTCCGCGCAGCTCGTCGTTCATATTGCCTATATATTCCTTTATGCCCTCCGCGCCCTTCTCCTTGAGCGCAGGAAGTATGCTCCGACCGACGCAGACCGCCTTAGCGCCGAAGGCGAGCGCCTTAAACGCGTCGCAGCCGCTTTCTATTCCGCAGTCAACGAAGATATCCATACTGCCGCCAATCGCCGCGCGGATGCGCGGGAGCGCCATGAGCGGCGGAACAGCGTAGGGCATTATTCCGTGATGGTGGGAAAGCAGGATTCCGCTGACGCCCGCATATGCGCATTTTTCCGCGTCCGCCTCGCTCAAAACGCCCTTGACGATGAACGGAAGGTCGGAAACGGCAGCAAACTCACAAAGCTCCTCACGGCTGACAGAGCGCATTTCCATCCCAAGAACGTTATCCGGGTTTCCCCTGTGGTCAAAGCTGTGGTCGATATCCATGCCGACAGCAAGCGCGCCGTTTTCCTTCGCGAAGCGGAGCATACACAGCACCTTTTCCCTGTCCGCGTAGGGCTTGACTATCTTTATGGTTTCCGCGCCCGTTTTGAGAATATCGGAAAGCTCCTGCTCGTCGCCCATTCCCGCCCAGTTGCAGATACCGGCAAGCCTTGCCCCTCGCGCCATTTCGGGCATTCCGCCGGGGTGAGTTCCCGAAAGATGCGAAAACGCCGCAATCATTATAGGTGAGGAAAAGCGCTTGCCGAAAAGCTCCATGGACGTATCCGGAACGGCGCTGTCAAGATACCTCGGCTCAACCAATATAGAGTCCATATAGGCGCGGGTCAGCTGGTTTGCGTCGCGGGGATTCGCGGGCTGTGTAATGATTCCCATTTTATTCATCCTCCAATATCGTCAAAGTATTTTACATCAATAATAAACGCGCGTTTATGCCTTGGTATAAGTAATAGCAGCGCCGTTCTGGCATTATTACAGCTGTTTTACTGATTCGCGCTTAACAAGGCTGCCCCAGAAGAACTCGTCAATAGTATAAACCTCGGGCTTTTCAACGGTGTCAATAACCCTTCCGACAAGCGACGAGAACATTTTTCCAAAATCAAAGCCAACGGTCGTTATTGGCGGCTTCGAGTCCTCGCAATGCGAATGCCCATCGCTGCCGACAACGGAAATATCCTCGGGAACTTTAAGCCCCAGTTCCTCAGCCGCGCGCACTACTCCGAACGCGGCAGCGTCGTTGTTTGCATAAATCGCGGTTGGGCGTTTTTCGCTTCCGCTAAGGAGCTTCATTGCGGCATCATAGCCGCTCTCCGTTGTGATTCCGCCGCTGATGATTCTATCGCTGCCGACAGTAAGCCCCCTGCGGCGCATAGCCTCGATAAAGCTGTTATGGCGGTTCTGCGAGCTGTACCTGTTCATATCGCCGTCAATCATCGCAATATCGCGGTGTCCCATTTCATAAAGATATTCTACCGCTCTTTCGCCCGAATCCCGCTCAAAATTGACGGTAAGGCGGTTTGCGGCGGGATGACCCGCAACGAAATAATCGAAAAGCCCGACAATCCTGCCAAGCGAAACAAGCTCCTCTATAAGCGGCTCGCAATTATCCGCTCCGATGAAAATACCCGCGTCAATCCTTCCTGAAGCGAAGATTCTGCGCACATTCTCGGCGCTTTTGCTCTCCGAAAGGCTGTCCTCAATGCAGGAAAGCACAAAATAGCCGCGCGCCGCCGCCGCATCGACAATGCTGAGAAAGTATTGGCTGCTCAGGGAATCCTGCGCTATCGCGGATTTGGACAGCCAGAAAAGCCCCAGCGTTCGGCTTGGCATTCCGCAGAGCAGCTGACCCGAAATCTGCGGAAAGTAATGGTTTTCATTGATAACCTTCATTACCCTCTCGCGCGTGTCCTCGGGAACGTTGGGATAATTATTGATTACCCTGCTCACTGTACTTCTGGACACGCCCGCGAGCTTCGCAATATCCTTGCTTCCCAGCTTTTTCAACTTGTTTCATTCCCTTTCGGGGCGGCGCGGCGCTTCCGCCCGCTCGCCCACAGTCATCATTATTATACTGAAACGCAAAGCAAAGTAAAGTGAATAAGTAGATTTTACATAGCATTTATTCATAGATATATTTCGGAATGCGCCTACGTTCCCTTGAAAACACGTGTTTATTATGCTATCATCAGCTCAGCAGAGCGGAAAAGCTCATAAAACGGGAGGACGCAATATGCGCTTCGGCGGAATGATAACAAAGCCCTACCACAGCCCCGAGGAATGGGCTGAGGCGGCGAAAAGCCTCGGCTACTCGGCGGTTTATTTCCCCGTTGACCACAGAGCGAAGCAGAGCGAGATTGACGGCTACAAGAGCGCGGCGGAAAACGCCGACCTTGTAATCTGCGAAATCGGAGTATGGAACAACACGCTTGACCCGAGAAGCGACAAGCGCGAGGAAAGCATTTCGCGCGCGATTCATCAGCTCGAGCTTGCGGAATATGTGGGCGCGAACTGCTGCGTAAACATTTCGGGAACGAAAAACACGGAGCATTGGGACGGACCTCACAACGATAACATGACAAAGAAAACCTTTGACGAGATTGTCGAAACAACAAAGCGGATAATTGACGCGGTCAAGCCGCAGAACACCTTTTACACGCTTGAGCCTATGCCCTATATGTATCCCGACACCGCGGACAGCTATCTTGAGCTGATAGAGGCTGTTGACCGAAAAGCGTTCGGCGCGCATATTGACATTGTGAACATCATCAACAGCCCGAGAAAATACTATGGAAACGGCGAAGTGATAAAGGAATGGTTTGACAAGCTGCTCCCGCATATTCGGAGCTGCCACGCAAAGGACATAATCCTTCGGGACGCGCTCACCGTTCATCTGGACGAATGCCGCCCCGGAACGGGAAACCTCGATTATGACGCGCTGCTTACCTGCGCGAGCAAAATGAATGACAGAATCGCGGTTATGCTTGAGCATATGACGGAGGCGGAGGATTACAGGCTGGCGACAGAGTTCATCAAGGCAAAGGCTAAAGGGCTGGGCATCAGCATATAAAGGAGAGAAAAGCATGGTAAACGTTAAGGGAAGATGGGCGCTGATAACCGGCGCAAGCAGAGGAATCGGGCGGCTTACTGCTAAGTTTATGGCGGAGAAGGGCTGCAATCTGATTTTGCACAGCAGAAAGCTTGAGCATACAAAGGAGCTGCTCGGAAAAATCCGCGCAATGGGCGTTTCCGCGTATTCCGTGGAGGCGGAGCTGAGCGATCCGGAGGCTGTAAAGGCAATGCTTGCGGAGATTGATAAGCTCAGCGTTCCCGTTGACATAGTCCTTAACAACGCGGGGCTGCAAATAGCGTACAGAACGGATTATTTTACGACTCCGATCAGCGACTACACGATAAGCTTTAACGTGAACACGATAGCGCCCGCGCTTATCTGCTATCACTTCATGCCAAAGATGATTGAGCGCGGCTTTGGAAGAATCGTCAACACAACAAGCGGAATAAGGCTTGAGCCGCAGCAGGCGGGCTACTCCGCAAGCAAGGCGGCGCTTGACAAGATTACAATCGACCTCGGCTCGAAGGTTCAGGGAACGAACGTTATGATTAACCTTACCGACCCGGGCTGGTGCAGAACCGACCTCGGCGGCTCGCAGGCTCCCAACGCTCCGGAAAGCGCAATTCCCGGAATCGTTGTCGCCGCGTTCGTGGACGATAAAAAGTCCGGCCGCTTCCTCGGCGCTCAGAGCTTCGCGGGAATGTCCCTTGAGGACGGAGTAAAGAAAGCAGAAGCCGAATTCGACAGCCCATATTGAGGGTGGCAGACAACTGGTTAGTTTAGAAAATACAATCTATCATAACCTGTTTGTTAATTGTCAACACCATCTTTAGGGGTGGTAAAGGAGGGGCGTTGCGCCCCTCCTTTTTCAAATCCGCAGGGGCAGCTTTGCCGCCCCGAGGAGCGGTATCTATACCGCTTCCTTACAAATTTTCTGACCGAGAGCCAAAGGCGAACAAGAAAATTTGCAGCTCGGCGCAAGCCTGCTTGCGCCGAAAGCGAAGCGCAGCGCAGCGAAAAAATAAAGAATTGCATAGAAAAGCGCTCGAAAAAGTGAGTAATGCAAATGACAAACACAGCTGAATATGATATATTACCCGCAGATAAAGCGAAACGTTCCGCTTAGCATTGCCCGCAATACATAAGGCTGCGCAAAGCGGGTTTCGCAGCAGTAAGTGCCGTGACGGCATCAAAGCGCATCAAATTAGCACTATACAAGGAGAGAAAAGTATGAAAAAGCAAGCCTTCAACCCCTATCTCCCATCGTGGGAATACGTGCCCGACGGAGAGCCCTACGTTTTCGGCGACAGAGTCTACGTTTACGGCTCGCACGATTTCTTCAACGGCTATGTGTTCTGCATGGGCGATTACGTATGCTGGTCCGCGCCCGTTGACGACCTTGGCAACTGGCGCTATGAGGGCGTTATCTACCCCAAGACCGAGGACCCGTACAACAAGCGCGGCAATATGTGCCTCTACGCGCCCGATGTGACAGTAGGTCCCGACGGCCGCTACTACCTCTACTATGTGCTTGACAAGGTTGACGTTGTTTCCGTCGCCGTCTGCTCCACTCCTGCGGGACGCTATCAGTTCTACGGCTATGTGCATTATGAGGACGGGACGCTCTACGGACACAAGGAGGGCGATGAGCCGCAGTTTGACCCGGGCGTACTGACCGAGGACGGCAAAACCTATCTCTACACAGGCTTCTGCGGCTTCGGCGACAAGGGACGTCACGGCGCTATGGTCACGGTTCTAGGCGAGGATATGCTGACAATCAAGGAAAATCCGCGCTTTGTAGCGCCCGGAATCATGTACGCAAAGGGCACTCAGTTTGAGGAGCATCCCTTCTTTGAAGCGCCTTCAATCCGCAAGCGCGGCGACACCTACTATTTCGTTTATTCCTCCAGCAAGATGCACGAGCTGTGCTACGCAACCAGCAAGAACCCGCTTGAGGGCTTCAAAATGGGCGGAGTCATCGTCAGCAACTGCGATATCGGCGTCGGCGACGAGCCGGAGCTTGCCAAGGCGTACGGCGGAAACAACCACGGAAGCATTATCGAGATTGCCGGAAAGTGGTATATCTTCTACCACAGGCAGACTAACGCGAGCTGGTACAGCCGCCAGGTCTGCGCCGAGGAAATCCACTTTAATGAGGACGGAAGCATTCCGCAGGTTGAGCTAACCTCCTGCGGGCTTAACGGCGGTCCGCTCGTCGGCAAGGGCGAGTATCCCTCCTACATCGCCTGCCAGCTCTACACTCCCGCGCATGACACGATGTCCGGCAGGGACGCGGGCGCTCCCAGGGTTACGCAGGATGGACGCGACGGCGACGAGGAGATTGGCTATATTGCCCGAATCGCCGACGGAACGGTAATCGGCTTTAAGTATTTCGATTTTGAGGACGTTAAGAAGATAAGCATTGAGGTTCGCGGCTACGCGGGCGGAGAATTCCATGTGAAAACCTCTCCAAACGGCGAATCCCTTGCCGTTATCAAGGTCGCGTTCACCGACGTTTGGGAGGAGTATTCCTCGGATATCAAGCTGCCCAACGGCGTAAGCCCGCTGTTCCTCTGCTACAAGGGACATGGGAACGCAATGCTCAAATGCATAAAATTTAACTGACGCTTCGCTGCGCTCCGCTTTCGGCGCTAGTAAGCTTTGCTTACTAGCGCCGTTTTGCACCATTTCCT
>CAZUTB010000030.1:0-2228 GCA_964622905.1 uncultured Oscillospiraceae bacterium
TTTTTCAAAACGCCGTTTTCGATAAGCACAAGCTTATTGGTGGGCGTTCCTTCATCGTCAATATTGGTGGAGCCCCATTCGTTAGGAATCGTTCCGTCATCAATGGCGGTTACGCAGGGCGCAGCAATCATTTCGCCGAGCTTTCCGGAGAAAACGCTCGCGCCGAAGGCAACGCTTGTAGCCTCCAGCGAATGTCCGCAAGCCTCGTGGAAGATAACTCCGCCAAAGCCGTTATCAATGCATACGGGCATTACTCCCGCAGGGCACATAGGCGCGTGAAGCATTGTAACAGCGCACTTTGCCGCCTCGCGGGCAATCTCGGCAGGGTCAACGCGCTTTGAGAAAAGCTCGTAGCCCATCATTGCGCCGGGAGCGATAGTGCCCGTCTGGTTTTCTTTTCCGTTACTCGCAACGACCGTCGCGCGGATTCTGGTGTAAACGCGGCGATCCTTTGCAAACACGCCCTTAGTGTTGGCGATAACAACGTCCTGAACGCTGTCGGTAAGCCCTCCAACCGCCTGAACAATCTCGGGAAGGCGCGACGCCTTGTCAAGCTCGGTAAGGTACTTGACCTTGTCCTTCATCGGCACTTCCGTAGGAAGCTGCGATATAGGATGAATATCGGTAAAGCCATAGTCGCTGAGCCGCTCTATGTGCGCAAGCTCGCTTCCGTTTACCGCCTGAGCCGCCCTTCCTGCATACCTCAAAAGTCCCTCGCGGCTCGTGTCATTTCCGTAAACATAGTATGCCTGATTGCCCTTGATAACGCGGACTCCCGCGCCGTGCGAGCGCAGGGTGTTGGCAGTTTCAAGCTTTCCGCTTTTCAGGGAAAGGGTATGGTCTATTCTGTCCTCGCAGAAAATATCGGCAAAATCGCCGCCGGTCTTCATCGCTTCCGCAAGCACTTCCTGTGCGGTCTGTTTATTCAGCATCTTATTCCTCCCATAACGCGGCGCTTTAGTCTATTCCTTTAGCTGAGCCTTCGCCCTGTTATCGTGATTTCGGCATGAAGCAGCGAAAGGGATATGCGTTGCGCCGTATAAGTCATAGTATACACCAAACTCGCAAGCTTGGCAACGCTATAGATTTATAACAACACGCAAAGAAGCCCGCCCGCGAATAAATGCGGACAGGCTTCGATGTCAGTTATGCGCTATTCCTTATTTAAGCAGCTCCCTCAGCGTTTCGCCTAGCTTCTGCGGGTCTGCCTTGCCGTGAAGCTCCTTCATGCATTGCCCCACAAGGAAGCCGAAAAGCTTTTCCTCGCCCTGCTTATAACGGCTTACAGCATCGGCGTTCCGCTCGATAACCGCGCGAGCCGCTTCGCCAAGCACATCGCCGCCCGCTACAAGCGAGAGGGAGTTTTCGGCGATATAGGCGCTTACCTCGCAATCCTTTTCCATGACAGCGCGGAAGACCTCGCGCGCGGAGTTGCGGTTTATTTCGCCTTTTCTCATTCTGAGAAGTATTTCGCCCAGCTTATCGGCGCTCAGCAAAAGCTCGTCCGCGGGAATCTGCCTTTCGGAAAGGTAGCTCAAAAGCTCGCCCATAATCCAGTTTGAGGTAATCTTCGCGTCGCCGCACACCCTGCTTGCGCCCTCAAACAGCTCCGCAAGCTTTCTTTCCTCGGTGATAAGCCGCGCGTCATATTCGGGCAGCCCAAGCTCCTTTACATACCTTTCACGCTTCTCCTTCGGCAGCTCCGGCTGCTCACCCCGCGCGCGCTCTATCCACCCTTCGTCAATAACAACCGGCGGAAGGTCCGGCTCGGGGAAATAGCGGTAATCCTGCGCGTTTTCCTTTGAGCGCATCGCAAAGGAGGTATCCTTGTTATCATCCCAGCGGCGCGTTTCCTGCCTGACCTTTTTGCCGTCCTCGATAAGCTCTATCTGCCGCCTTGCCTCGCCCGCTATCGCGCGCCCTATCGCCTTGAAGGAGTTCATGTTCTTCATTTCGGTGCGAGTTCCGAGAGCTTTATCGCCCTCGCGCCTAACGGAAAGGTTGATGTCTGCGCGCAGAGACCCCTCCTGCATACGGCAATCGCTCACACCCAGATACTGGAGCGTTGACCTGAGCGTTGAAAGGTAAGCGATAACCTCCTCGGCGGAGCGCATATCCGGCTCGGAAACAATCTCGATAAGCGGAACTCCGCAGCGGTTATAGTCCACAAGCGTTTCATCAAGCCAAGGGTCGTGGGTCAGCTTGCCCGCGTCCTCCTCCATGTGCCG
>CAZUTB010000030.1:2238-10372 GCA_964622905.1 uncultured Oscillospiraceae bacterium
TCCATACGGTGTTTCAATATCAAGATGACCATTGCGGCAAATAGGAAGATACAGCTGACTTATCTGATACGCCTTGGGCAAATCGGGATAGAAATAGTTCTTTCTGTCAAACTTCATCCTGCGCGTAATATCGCAGTTAAGGGCAAGCCCCGCCTTCAGAGCATACTCTACCACCCTTTTATTGACAAGCGGAAGCGTACCGGGCATACCGGTGCAGACAGGGCAGCAATGCGTGTTAGGCTCGCCGCCGAATTTAGTGGTGCAGCCGCAGAATATCTTGGTATTCGTGCTAAGCTCAACGTGAACCTCAAGGCCTATTACCGTTTCCCAGCTCATGCTCTCGCCTCCCCTGCTGCGCGCTTATGAAAGTCCGTATTCCTTTGATATTCCTCGGCGGCAGAGATGAGCGTATTCTCCTCAAACGCCCTGCCGATAAGCTGACAGCCGACGGGCAGAGAGCCGCAGAAGCCGCACGGCATACTGAGCGCGGGCAGCCCCGCAAGGTTTACCGAAACGGTGTAAATATCGGAAAGATACATCTGCATAGGGTCTGCAAGGCTTTCGCCCTTTTTTGGCGCGAGTATCGGGGAGGCGGGGCAAAGAATCATATCATACTCCGAAAGCACGCTATCAAACGCGCGCTTGACGACGGAGCGCACCTTCTGCGCCTTCAAATAATACGCGTCATAATAGCCGCTTGAAAGCACGAACGCCCCAAGCCTTATTCTGCGCTTGACCTCCTCGCCGAAGCCCTCGCTTCGCGTTTTTTCGTACATATCGCTGAGGTCGGAATACTCCTTTGCGCGCATTCCGTACTTCACTCCGTCAAATCTGGAAAGGTTGCTGCTCGCCTCGGCGCAGGCAACGATATAGTAAGCGGGAACGGCGTAGCGAACGCTTGCAAGGCTGCATTCCTCAACCCTTGCGCCCAGCTTTTCAAACTCCTTTGCGGCCAAAAGCACCTTTTCCGCAACCGCAGGGTCAAGTCCGTCGGAGAAGTATTCCTTTGGAAGAGCTATGCGCATTTCGCCGATAGGCTTTACCGCCTGCTCGGAGGGCTTTTTCGCGTTTGCGGAGGTCATATCCCTGCTGTCCGCGCCCACGATTACATCAAGCGCAGCGCGGAGGTCGGAGGCGTCGCGGGAAAGCGCGCCTATCTGGTCAAGGCTGGAGGCATAGGCTATAAGCCCAAAGCGGGAAACAGCTCCGTAGGTGGGCTTTATTCCCGTAACGCCGCAGTAGGAGGCGGGCTGGCGAATGCTTCCGCCCGTATCCGAGCCTAAAGCCAGAGGCGAAAAGCCGAGGGCGACCGACGCCGCAGAGCCGCCCGAGCTGCCGCCCGCAACGCGCTGTAAATCCCAAGGGTTCGACACAGCGCCGAAGCAGCCGGTTTCGCTTGTAGAGCCCATCGCGAACTCATCCATATTCGTTTTGCCCAATATCACAGCGCCCGCGCCCCTCAGCTTTTCAACAACATTCGCGTCAAAGGGCGGGGTGTAATCCGATAAAATCTTTGAGGCGCAGGTGGTTTTGACGCCCCTTGTCGAAATATTGTCCTTAATAAGCACCGGAACTCCGTCTATGGGCGAAAGCGCGCTGCCCGCGTCAATGCGCCTCTGCGCTTCGTCCGCCGCTGCATATGCGCTTTCCTCGCAGAGCCGCAGAACCGAGTTGTATTCCTTATTGCGCGCAGCTATATCCTTAACGCAGCTCTCGGCAAGCTCCCTTGCCCCAATTTTTCTTTCAGAAAGAAGCCTTCCGTATTCAAGCGCCGTTTTCATCGTTTCCACCTCACTCCACCGTCTTTGGCACAAGGTACTGCCCGTCCTTTACCTTCGGAGCGGACCGCAGCAGCTCCTCCTTATCAAAGGAAGGGACAACCTCGTCCTCGCGGAAAACGTTGAACGCCGAAAAAGCGTGGCTTGAAGGCTCTATATCGTCGGTATCAAGCTCGGAAAGCACCTCGGCATACTCAAGAACGCTCTGCAAATCCTGCCTTGCCTTTTCCCGCTCGCTCTCGGGCAGGCTGAGCTTTGCAAGCGCCGAAACATAGTCAATCATCTTATCATCAATAATCATTTTTATCTCCTTTACGGTCTGAGCCTTGATACATCGCGCGGGAACAGCGCGCACATGCGGACGTTCTTTTCACCGGTAATCCTCATCAGCAGGCGTTCAAGCCCAAGCCCTAAGCCGCCGTGCGGAGGCATTCCATGCTTATGAATCATAAGGTAATCCTCAAACTCGGCGGGGTCAAGCCCCTTCCTGCGCATCTTCTCAACCTGCGCCGCATATTCGTGGATTCTCAGCCCGCCCGTGGTTACCTCCATTCCGCGCATAAGAAGGTCAAAGCTGAGAGTGTAGCGCGGGTCGGCTGGGTCGTCCATAGCGTAGAACGGGCGCTTCTTGGAGGGGTAATGGGTAACGAACACCAGCTCGCTGCCAGTATCCTCAAGTATCGCGCGGGAGATAAGCGTTTCCTCCTCAGGCTCAAGGTCGAACGGGTCGCGTATCTCGCGCTTGTACTTTTCCGCAGCAAGACGCTTTGCGTCGTCAAAGCGGATGGAGGGTATTCCCTCGGAGATATCGGGAAGCACAGCGCCAAGTGCGGAAAGCTCCGCCGAATACTCGTCCCGAAGCAGACGGAAGATATGCAAAAGCACCTTCTGCTCCATTGCCATTATATCCTCATAGGACTCGACAAAGCCCATTTCAAAATCAAGCGAGGTGTACTCGTTAAGGTGCCTCGGCGTATTGTGCTTTTCGGCGCGGAACACGGGTCCGACCTCGAAAACCCGCTCATATACCCCAACCATCATCTGCTTATAAAGCTGAGGGCTTTGGGCAAGCACCGCCTTTTTGCCGAAGTACGGGAGCCTGAACATATTCGCTCCGCCCTCCGCGCTTCCCGCCGAAAGCTTGGGTGTATGGATTTCCGTAAAGCCGGAGGCGTAAAGCGCGTCCCTAAAGCCCCTTACAATGCCTTCCTGAAGGCGGAACATTGCCCTTGAGCGCGCGGTTCTTAGGGTTATAGGGCGCAAATCCAGCTCGGTTTCGGGTGAAAGCCCCATTTTGAACTTATGAATCGGGACGGGCATCGGCTCGCTCGGCGTGCTGATGATTTCTATCTTTTCAACAAGCAGCTCGCTTCCGCCGGGCGCTCTTTCATCCTCATGCATCTGCCCGTAAGCCCTTACCGCCGCGCCGTCGCCGAAGCCCTCGGGAAGCTCAAGCTCAGCCGGAAGCACGCATTGCAGCATGGTTTTCGGAAGCCGCAGTATCATAAACTTCGTATCGCCGAATATGCGCAGAGCGTGAACCATTCCATGCACCGCCCCGCAGTTTCGTTCGCGCCCCTCCAGAGAGTTTTCGGCTTCAAACAGTATCCTTTTCATGTTTCCGGCTCCTTTCTGAAATAGTTTCCGATATACAAAAATCCCTGTTTCCACATTATACGGAAACAGGGACGAATCGGCATAAACAGACCCGCGGTACCACCCCGCTTGACAGACGCCATTGCCTATCCTCTTAAACCGGCGTTAACGCTGCCATACGCGGAGGCGCCTAAGCCGCTCACGCGGTGTTCGGCGTATCGGCTCGGGAGCGTTCCTTCTCCGTCCGAAATCCAAAGCGCCTTTCAGTCTGCGGGCGCTTCTCCCTGGGGGCTCGGTGCGGGTACAAGTCTCCGTCATCGCCATTGGGTATGCGGGAATTATACTTTCCGCATAACCCTCATGTCAATAAGGAAAAGGGCAAAAACGACAGAAAAACATCACGGCGCAAAGGCAGGCGCTTTAAGCCGCGCTTACTTTGCGGCAGCGGTGACTTCCTTGAGCATTTCAATGATGGGCAGGTGCTGAGGGCAAGCCTTTTCGCACTTGCCGCAGGCAACGCACTGCGAGGGGTCGCTCTTGTTCGTGGCAAAGTATTTCATGCTGTGCTGGAGAATGCGCTTCTCATCGAACATTATCGAATTATCCCATTCCCTGAAAATGTTAGGAATCACAACTCCGCGCGGGCAGGGCTGGCAATAGCGGCAGCCGGTGCACATAGTCCTGATTCTGGAAAGATAAGCCTTTTTGACATCCTTGATGAGCTGCTTTTCGCTCTCGTCCATAACCTCGGGCTGAGCTTTCTTGAAGATGCGGAGGTTATCCTTGAGCTGTCCCTTGGTGGACATACCGCTCAGGATTGTCATAACGCCGGGCATATCATAGAGATAGCGGAACGCCCATTCGACTCCGGAGCGCTTTACGGGGAAGGAATCGTAGACCTTCTGCACATTATCGGGAAGCTTTGCGAGCATTCCGCCGCGCAGAGGCTCCATAACAACAACGCCTACGCCCTTTTCGCGAGCGCGCTCAATGCCCTTTACGGTTGCCTGAGCCTCGTCGTCAAGGATATTCATCTGAACCTGCGCAAGCTTCCAATCGTAATCATCAAGAATCTCAAGGAAGGTTTCCGCGTCGTCATGGAAGGAGAAGCCGGGATAGCGAACCTTGCCGCTCTTTACTGCGTTATCCATGAACTCCTTATAGCCCATTTCGCGCATCTGCTTGAGCCTGTCCTTGCCCATTGCGTGGAGCAGGTAGAAGTCGATATGGTCTGTCTGGAGCTTCTTGAGCTGCTCGTCAAGAAGCCTCTGCATATCCTCGGGCTTCTTAACCTCCCAGCAGGGAAGCTTGGTGGTGAGGGTTACGCGCTCGCGATACCCGTCCTTAAGCGCCTTACCGACGATAATCTCACTCTGCCCGTCATGATAGGGATAAGCGGTGTCAATATATGTTACTCCGTTGTCGATAGCATAGCGGATAAGGTCTATCGCGCGCTGCTCGTCAATTACGCGCTTCTTGCCCTGCTTTGTGGTAGGAAGGCGCATACAGCCAAAGCCCAGACGGGATACCGTAAGATCAGTGCCCGTGAATTTTATGCTTTCCATAATTATACCTCCGATTACACTGATGTGTATTTCGTAGGTATTATAACAGAGCGCCTATATATATGCAATATAGAAAATAATCAATATTGAAAAATTTCTTTAGCTTTTCTGCGCCTTTTGAATTACGGTGCTTCCGCTCCTGTCGCAGAGCATGATAAGCACCTCGCCCGCATCGGTAAGCCCTTCCTTTGCAAGCGCATTTTTGATGAATTTCTCGTCACGCCCGAGCCTTTCCAGCGAAGACATAATAATCTGCCCGTCAAGAATCATTGGGAAGAACGCGCTTTCCTCCGGAACGGAAAGCTCAAGCTCGTTGGGCGTTACGGGATGCTCGCCCGCGTTCGTCAGCACGCTTATCTTTCCCGAGGTTTCTAAGATTACGGTATTCAAGCGCGAGATGTCAAAATAACCCTGTGCCCGCAGCGAGGCGGTCAGCTCCTCCATATCAAGGTGCGCGTGCCTGAGCGCGTCCTTGGAAAGCTTTCCGTTCTCCATAAGCGTTATAGGGTGACCGGTTAGGATTCCGCGCGCGCGGCGGTTTTTATCCGTAATTATCGCGCAGGCATAGGTGAACACGCCGTATATCACCATTGCGATAACGCCCTCGATAACATTGTCGCCGCCCGAAATCGCAACCTCGGCGGCTATTGAGCCTATCGTTACGGAATTTATGTAATCAAAGAAGGTTAGGTTGCTGACCTGCCGGTAGCCTATCATGCGCGAGAGCAGAAACATAACCACGAGCGATAAAAGAGAGGTCAAAACCACAAACAAATAAGGCATACTATCCCTCCACGAAGATAGTATGCCCTCAGATTGTGAAAAAAGTCGGCGAAGCAGATTTTTTCGCAGTCTGACAGTTTGCCCAGAAACGTGCTATCGCTAGGAATCAAGTGCGGCAAGGGTCTGAGCGCACTTATTGGTGCGTGATGCCCTTGCCGACACGCAGATGACACCGCGAGAGTGCGTTTATCGGCAAGCTAAAAGGCATACTATCCCTCCGTGGAGATAGTATGCCCGAACTTATAGAGAAGTATTATTCACTAAGTACCGCATCCATATCATACATCCCCGCCGGCTTGTCCTTGATGAACTTTGCCGCGCGGATAGCGCCGGAAGCGAAAACTCCCCTGCTCTCGGCGGTGTGGGTGAGCGTAAGCACCTCGCTGTTTCCGTAAAAACCCACCTCATGAACGCCGACTACCGTTCCGCCGCGAACCGCGTGCATACCGATTTCGTACTTATCGCGCTTGCAGTCGCGTCCGCCGCGCCCGTCAACCTCGTGCAGCTCCTCGCCGCGCCCCTCGATAGCCGCGCCCTTGAGCATTATTGCCGTTCCGCTCGGCGCGTCTTTCTTCTGATTATGGTGGCGCTCGATAATTTCAATATCGAAATTCTCGCCGAGCTTCTTCGCCGCTTCCTTCACCAGATGGCAAAGCACGTTGATTCCAAGCGACATATTGCCGGAGCGGAACACAGCAACCTTTTCGGACGCCTTATGAATGCGCTCAATTTCCTCATCGGTATAGCCCGTGGTGCAGAGGACGAGCGGCTTTCCGTGTTTTTCCGCAAAGGCGATAAGGTCGTCAAGCCCTTCGGGACGCGAAAAATCGACGATGACGTCAAAGGGCACGTTCACCTCGGAAAGGCTTCCGAACAGGTCTGCGGCAGGCTCGGAGCTTTCGGCTCTCACATCGACCCTGGCGCTGACGCGGCAGCTCACATTATCGACAGCCTCCGAAATCATCTTCCCCATGCGCCCAAGAGCGCCGTTCAGCAAAATATCAACCATAATTACCTCTTAATCAAACTGCTTTTGGAACTCGTAGGCGGCAGACAGTAGCTCCTTCTGCTTCTTATCGGGCAGAACAAGCGGGAGGCGCATATCGGGGCTCATTATCTCCGCAAGCGAAAGCGCGTACTTGATGGTTATCGGGTTCACCTCGCAGTTAAGCGCGGTTATGAACGGCTCGATAGCCGCATACCTTACGCGCGCCGCGGCGAAATCGCCCGAAAGCGCGAGCGTGCAAATTTCCTGCATACGCCTTGGGTACAGGTTGGAGGCAACGGAGATAAGCCCCGTGCAGCCCATCGAGATATAAGGAAGCACGGACTTATCATCGCCGGAAAGCACGGGCAGCTCGGGGCAGATAGCCCTGAGCTTCAGCATTACGCCGATATCGGGCGAGGCTTCCTTCACTCCGATAAAGTTCGGGTGGACGGAAAGCGCGGCAACCGTGTCCGCATCAAGCGCAGCGGAGGTTCTTTGCGGAATATCGTAAAGAATAGCCGGAAGGTCTGTCGCGTCCAGAATCTGATAAAAATGCGCAAGCATTCCGCGCTGAGGCGGGCGAACGTAATAAGGGGTGCAGACAAGCTGAGCGTCCGCTCCCGCGCTCTTGGCGTTCTTCGCGTTCTCAATAGTCTCGCGCGTATCGGCAGAGCCTGTTCCCATAACGATAGGAACACGCCCCGAGGCGGCGGCGAGCGCGGTTTCGAGAACCTTGAGCTTTTCCTTTTCGGACAGAGAATGGCTCTCTCCTGTTGAGCCGCAGACGACAATTCCGCTTATTCCCTCGCGGCACTGTAAATCCACATGGCGGCGCAGAGCCTCGTAATCAACCTCTCCCGAGGAAAACGGGGTAACAAGCGCGGTTAAGCAGCCCTTGAGCCATGCTGTGGTCATAATTAACCCTCCTTGGGCAAGCCGGTTTACTTGGCGGGAGTTATATATCCCAGTTTATACAATAGCTCGGCGCTTAATACCGCGCCGCCCGCCGCTCCGCGCAGCGTGTTATGCGAAAGGCAGACGAAGCGATAATCAAAGATGCTGTCATCGCGAAGACGACCGATGGAAACGCCCATTCCTCCGCCGAAATCGCGGTCAAGGCGGGTCTGCGGTCTGTCCGCTTCCCTCATGTAGCGAAGGAAGGGCTTGGGCGCGGAGGGCAGGTCATACTTATCAATGGGCGAGGTGAAATTGTCCCAAGCGGAAATCATTTCCTCCATTGTCGGCTTCTTCTTGAAGCTTACGGAAACCGCCGCCATATGCCCGTCGCTGCAGGCAACGCGCAGGCACTGAGCGCTTATAACAGGCTCTTTTGCAAGCTCAATTCTGCCGTCAGCATACTTGCCCCAGATTTTAAGCGGCTCGCGCTCGCTCTTTTCTTCCTCGCCGCCGATGTATGGGATTAC
>CAZUTB010000031.1:0-10283 GCA_964622905.1 uncultured Oscillospiraceae bacterium
CGACAAACCGGAATTCATGGAGGTGATGAATATGCAATTACCTATTATCAAAAAGGCACTCATTAAAACAGAAAGACTTTGTATAAAGCCATATACTTTGGAGGATTTTAGCGGGCTGGCAGAGCTGCTTGCAAATCCCGAAATCACGAAAACCTTTATGGTTCCGAAGTTTGAATCTTTTGAACAGATGGAAAACATGATAAAAAGGCTGATTTCTTACAGTCGAACAGAAGATACAAAGCACCTTGAATACGGTATCTATTTTGATGCAAAACTCATTGGCTTTATTAACGACTGTGGGGTAAAGAACGAAGAAATCGAAATTGGATATGTAATTCATCCTGCTTATCAAGGGCACGGTTATGCATACAGGGCGTATGGTTTGTGATGTTAAAAAGGGAGAGCAGGTCATGCTTCGTGCAGGATTTGAGCTATCATGGCTATATGCAGAAACAAATTTCGAGGATGGCTCGCCTGTTTGCGGGTTTATACCGACTGTGAATTTGCTGTATGATGGCGTACCTGCTGTCACGGCTTTCAAAATTACAGCGTCCGTAAATACTCATTCCTGCTCATTAAATATGCGGGCAAAGCCATTTTCGGATGCAGAAATATTGGCGCGCATCCCGAATAAAGCCGAAATCACAGTTTTGGAAAAAGATAATGCTTGGTGCTGCATCGAGTATAAAGATATCTGCGGTTTTGTTATGACAAAGTATCTTCGGTTTGAATAGTATACAAAATGAATATTTCGTTGCGTACAGCAATAAAAAGAACGTAGACTCTATAATAAAGTCTACGTTCTTTTGGCGGAGAGATAGGGATTTGAACCCTAGGTGGGGTATAAGCCCACACACGATTTCCAGTCGTGCGCCTTAGACCACTCAGCCATCTCTCCATGCTTGAGTGCGTCGCATCACGCAAGGTTTAGTATACTTTAAATCGGGTTTCATGTCAATATGCGTTTTTGAAAAACTGCGCGAAAAATTGCATGGAATAAGCTGACAAAGCAGCATCCGGCTTGTGCGAGCGCGGGTAAGCCGATGTGAGAACCGGCAGCGAAGCTTGTCGGCTATACGATGGGCTTTAACGCAGTAAAACGCGCCGTAAACAGATGTTTTGATATTTACTGCGGAAAATGTTCGGAGAAATTCGTGAATACTCTTTATATTTATGCTTTATTGCGTTATAATGTACGGGTATGATTCGACTTCGCCTTAATCGGCGCGTAAGCTATCGGGAGGTAATTATGGATAAGGTGCGCAGGAACGAACGTTTGGCGGCAATGAGCAAGATTCTGACGGACTCACCAAACCGTATTTACACGCTTTCTTATTTCTGTGATTTGTTCGGCGCAGCTAAGTCCACCATGAGCGAGGATGTGGATATACTCAAGGATGTTGTAGCCACATACGCCCTTGGAGATATGCAGACGGTGACCGGCGCGGCAGGCGGAGTCCGCTATCGCCCGATAGTCCCAATGCAGGAGGCGCTCAAGTTTGTTGAGACGCTTTCGCAGAAGCTCGCCGTTCCTCAGCGCGTGCTTCCCGGCGGCTTCCTGTATCTTTCCGATATTCTTTCCCAGCCGGAGCTTGTGGGCACAATGGGCAGAATTCTGGCGGGGCAGTACTATAAAACCGAGCCGGATTTCGTTTTGACAATGGAAACCAAGGGGATTCCCGTAGCCTATGAAACGGCAAAGGCACTCAGCGTTCCGCTCGTTATCGCGCGCCGCTCAAGCAAAGTGTATGAAGGACCCGCCGTTAATATAAACTATGTATCGGGCTCGTCCGGACGCATTGAAACTATGTCCCTTCCGCGCAGAGCCGTGACCGAGGGGCAGCGCGCCCTTATAGTGGACGATTTCATGAAGGGCGGCGGAACCGCTAAGGGCATGGTGGATTTGATGCGGGAATTCGCCGTAACCGTTGTCGGGATGGCGTTTGTAATGTCAACCGCTCAGCCCGTAAAGAAGCGCGTTGATAACTATAAGGTGCTTATGGTTATGGATGAGGTGGCGGACGAAAAGGCGGATTCCGTAACGATAAAGCCCGCCGAATGGCTTACTCAGGAATAATCATGAGCTTGTCAAAAAGTATTTTTGACAAGCTTTCGGAGCAAGTGCGCTTCGCTTACGCTGCGCTTTCGGCGCAAGCAGGCTTGCGCCGAGTCTTCACCATTTTCCTGTTCATCCTGCGGATTCACGGTCGAAAAATGGTGCAAGGAAACGACCTTCGGTCGCTCCTCGGGGCGGCAAAGCCACCCAAAGCGGATTTCAAATGAAAGAGCTAGCCCCTTCATTGCATCCCTAGAGCGCCCCTCGGTTTTTGACCGACTGTGGCTTACTATGGAGAAATCCAGCCTTTTTGCAGACGCATTTCGGCAGAGAAATCAATTCTGCTATTGCTCTTTTCAGAGCGCGAATTATGTAGTATAATGCTATGGTCAGATGGCGCGCGAGTAAGCTCCGGTTACAGACTGCTTTTGCTGCCGCCGTCGGATCTTTCGGAAAACAGCTTCCAACAAGATGAGAGGATGATGAAGGTTGTCAGCGTTGCCAAGCCTTTTTGAACTCGACCCTACGATGTCTGCTCCGGTAGGTCCGCTCGGTATTATCGCTATGCAGGGCTGCGAGGAGATTGGCGCCGCCATTAACCGCTGGCTTTTGCGCTGGCGCGGCGAGGCGGAAGCTAAGGATACCGCGCTTTTCACTATTCCCGGCTTTGAGAGAGAGAATTTTCTGGTTGACGTGCATTGCCCGCGCTTCAGCAACGGCGAGGGCAAGGGAATGATTCGCGAAACAGTTCGCGGATATGATATCTACATCGTTATTGATGTCGGCGCGTATAACTGCACCTATGAAATGTACGGACGGCAGGCGATGATGTCACCGGACGACCATTATCAGGATTTGAAGCGCATTATTGCCGCAGTAGGCGGAAAGGCGCGCAGAATCAACGTTATCATGCCAATGCTTTATGAAGGCAGGCAGCATCGCCGCACCTCGCGCGAGAGCCTTGACTGCGCAATGATGCTTCAGGAGCTTACGAGCCTTGGCGTATCGAATATTATCACCTTTGACGCGCATGACAACAGGGTTCAGAACGCGATTCCCTTCTCGGGCTTTGAGAGCGTTATGCCCTCCTATCAGATTATGAAAGCGCTCCTCAGAACCGAAAAGGATTTGCTTATCGACCGTGAACACATGATGATTATCAGCCCCGATGAGGGCGCTCTTGACAGAAATATCTTCTATGCCTCTGTCTTGGGGCTTGACCTCGGCTTCTTCTATAAGCGGCGCGATTACACCCGCGTTGTAAACGGAAGGAATCCAATTATAAAGCATGAGTACCTCGGCGATTCCGTAGAGGGCAAGGATGTATTCGTTTCCGATGATATGATTTCGTCGGGCGAGAGCAGCCTTGACCTTGCCCGCGAAATGAAAAAGCGCAAGGCGAACAGGGTTTATGTTTCCGCTACCTTCCCTTATTTCACCAACGGGCTTGACGTCTTCAATCAGGCGTATGAGGAAGGTATAATCACAAAGGTTATCTCGACCAACCTCACCTATCGCACTCCCGAGCTTCGTGCCGCGCCTTGGTATGTTGAGGCGGATATGAGCAAGTTCATGGCATATATAATCGCAACGCTAAACCATGATAAATCCCTAAGTATGCTTCTCAATCCCTATAACCGCATTAAGACCCTGCTGGACAAGTATCGCAGGGAGCAGGCGGAAAGCGGACTCAGGCTTATATAATCTATTGCCGCGGCAGCGTATGGCTGCTGCGGTATTTCTTCGTATGCCTGCGCGAGGGACGTAATCTGCCCCAGCGGGACGGAATGCTGCTTTGATATTTCGTTTGCCTTGCCTGAAAACTGTAAAATTTGCATAAAGGGCTTAGACAAAGAATAATAACCATGATATAATAAGAACGGAAATTAAGTACATCGGCGTAAGTATAATGGATTTATTGATGCCGGACTGTATGTACAAATATTAAAGCGCGCAAGGCTTTGATTTCATAATTATGAACGGCATTCAATGAGGCATTGCGGCATTACGCGCGATGTTTCTCAAAAGTACCCGAGTACCGATTAATCTGTATCGGAGGCGAAATCCATGCTGTACGAACCTCCCACGCGCGAAATGAGGGACGAGTTCCATTCGGGAACATCGCGCTGCGCATATAAAATGTTTGGAGCAAGGCTCTGCCATACGCTTAATGGCGATGAGTGGCAGTTCTCCGTATGGGCGCCGAATGCAAAGGCAGTATACCTTGTGGGCGAATTCAATTCATGGCAGGTCGGCGAAACGCCGATGAGCAAAAACTTTGACGGCACATGGGAAGCGCGCCTTTCCGCGGATGTTTTCGACCCTTCGCTTGATAAGGAAAGGTATTCCTATGAGGGCGCGGAGGAAAAGATAAAGACCTATAAGTATGCAATCGAGGCGCAGGACGGAACTATATCCGAAAAGGCTGACCCTTATGCGGTAGCGAGCGAGCTTCGCCCCGGAACGGCAAGCAAGCTCTGCGACCTGAGCGGCTATGAGTGGAGGGACTCCGAGTTCCTTAAAAAGCGCGCATCGTGGAATCCGTATTCAAGCCCGATAAACATTTATGAAATGCATCTCGGCTCATGGAAGCGCCATGAGGATGGGACTTTGTACACCTATCTTGAAACGGCTGACGAGCTAATTCCCTATATAAAGGAAATGGGCTATACACATATCGAGCTGCTTCCGGTTATGGAGCATCCGCTTGATATGTCGTGGGGCTATCAGGTGACTGGGTACTTTGCCGCAACCGCAAGATACGGAACACCGCAGGAGTTTATGGAGTTTATCGACCGCTGCCACCAAGCGGATATCGGCGTTATTCTGGACTGGGTTCCCGCGCATTTTCCGCGCGATGCCTTTGGACTGCGCCGCTTTGACGGAACGGCGCTCTATGAGCATCCGGACCCGCGCAGGGGCGATATGCCCCAATGGGGAACGCATATGTTCGATTTTGCCCGCGGAGAGGTATGCTCCTTCCTTCTCAGCAACGCGTGGTTCTGGCTTGGCGAGTTCCATGCGGACGGGCTTCGGGTTGACGCGGTTTCGAGCATGCTATATTACGATTTCTGCCGCGAGGAGGGGGAGTGGCTTCCCAACAGATACGGCGGGAATGAGAATCTGGACGCTGTCGCCTTCCTGCGCCGCCTGAACGAAACCGTTTATCACGATTTCCCCGGCGCATTGATGATTGCCGAGGAGTCCAGCGCATACCCGATGGTTACAAAGCCCACCTATATGGGCGGCCTTGGCTTTGGCTTCAAGTGGAATATGGGCTGGATGAACGATATACTCAGCTATATCGAGAAGGACCCCGTGTACCGCAAGTGGCACCACAGCAAGCTGACCTTTTCGCTCATGTACGCGTTCAGCGAAAACTATATCCTGCCGTTTTCGCACGACGAGGTTGTTCACGGAAAGCATTCTATGCTTGATAAGCAGCCCGGAGATTTGTGGCAGAAGTTTGCGGGGCTGAGGGCGCTTTACGGCTATATGATGGCGCATCCGGGCAAGAAGCTGCTCTTTATGGGCTCGGAGTTCGGGCATTTTATTGAGTGGAAGTATGACGACCAGCTTGACTGGTTCCTGCTGCTGTATGACAGGCATCCCGAAATGCAGAAATGCGTTAAGGCGCTCAATCATTTTTATGCGGAGCATTCCGAAATGTGGCAGGTTGACGGCGGCTGGGACGGCTTCCAATGGCTCGTTCCCAATGATTCCGACAACAGCATTGTCGCGTTCACCAGAAGCAACCGCGAGGGAAAAACCGTTATAAGCCTTACTAATTTCACTCCGCAGTTCCTTCCCGAATATCGCCTCCCGCTTCCTGTCGGCGGGAAAATACGCGAAATTCTGAACACAGACCGTGAGGAATTCGGCGGCTCTAATCAGTATAACGCTTATGAGCTTACTGCCGAGGAGGGCAGCTATAACGGCATGCCTTACTCCGCGCTTATCTGCGTTCCGCCTCTCTCAAGCGTATACTTCGAGTATGAAAAGCAAGAAGCCGCGCCGAAGAGAATTGGGGCAAGAACGTCAACCAGCGAGCAGCTTGAGTATATTCAAAGGCTGAAGGCGGATGAAGGTGAGGACAAGGCGGTAAGCTTTGCGAGCGACAAAAATTCACCAAAGCTCAAGCTAAAAAAGGAAAATGGCGGTGAAGCGCCGAAACCTTTAGCTGAAGTAAGTCCGTTTTCGCCTGTTGTCACAAAACGCGCAAGCGAAATGAAGAGGCACAGAACGGCAAAATCGGATTCCTCTGAGCAAGGAAGCGTGAAGCCCTCGGGCAGTTCCGGCAAACGCAGGGGCATAACCGGCGCGTCGGTAAAGCCGGAAAGATAGGCTCCGTTATTACATCGGGTTTGATGCGCCTCTCGCTTAAAAGGCGGGTAAAGCATTCGCGATATATTTCCTAAAGCGACCTCGGCAAACAAAAAGTATCCTAGCGTAAAGGAGCGAAACTTATGTTGAGGAAAAAAACCTGCGTAGCAATGCTTCTCGCAGGCGGACAGGGCAGTCGCCTCGGCGTCCTGACGCAGAACATGGCAAAGCCTGCCATCCCCTATGGCGGAAAATACCGTATAATCGACTTTCCGCTCAGCAACTGCACCAACAGCGGCATCGACGTGGTAGGCGTGCTTACCCAGTACCAGCCGCTTGAGCTGAACGCCTATATCGGCAGCGGCTCGCCTTGGGACCTGGACCTGTCGAACGGCGGCGTGTTCGTTCTGCCTCCGTATGTAAAGGGAAAGATAGGCGAGTGGTATCGCGGAACAGCGAATGCCATCTATCAGAATATTTCGTTTATCGAGCAGTATAACCCCGATTATGTGCTAATCCTTTCCGGCGACCATATCTATAAAATGAATTACAACGCAATGCTTCGCTATCATATTGAGAAGAACGCGGACGCGACAATTGCGGTGCGCGAGGTGCCGTGGGAAGAGGCAAGCCGCTTCGGAATCATGAACACCGACGAAGAGAACACTATCGTCGAGTTCGAGGAGAAGCCGAAAGCGCCGAAGTCCAATAAGGCGAGCATGGGCGTCTATATCTTCTCATGGCAGAAGCTACGCGATTATCTTGTCAGTGATGAAGCGGATAAAAAGAGCAGTAACGACTTCGGAAAGAACATCATTCCGAAGATGCTTGCGGATAGCCAGAAGCTCGTCGCCTATGCCTTTGACGGCTACTGGAAGGATGTAGGAACCATCGAGAGCCTTTGGGAGGCCAATATGGACCTGCTCAAGCGCCCGATTCCTATCGACCTTTACGACCATAAGTGGCGCATCTACGCGCGCAACCCGGGCTTCCCTCCGCACTATGTGGCGGCAGGAGCAATTATCGAGAACAGCCTTATCACAGAGGGCTGCGAGGTTTACGGAACGGTAAGGAACAGCGTATTGTTCGCCGGCGTTACGGTTGAGCAGGGCGCAGAGGTTATCGACAGCGTTGTAATGCCGGGCGCAGTAATCCGGCGCGGGGCGCTTGTAAGGCGCGCAATCATTGCCGAAACCGCGGAGATTAAGGCGGGCGCGAAGATTGGCGGCGAAGAGGGTAATATCGCGGTTATCGCTCAGGGCGCTGTAATCCCGTCCGGAGTAGTCATCGAAGCCGGACAGCAGGTTGACGCGGCGGCTGCCGAAAAGCTCAAGTAAGCCGGAAGGAGCAAGAGATATGAAAGACGTAATGGGCATCATCTATACCGGCGAGCGGGACGATCGTCTGCGCGAGCTGACAATTACCCGCGCTATCGCGGCTCTCCCCGTTGCCGGACGCTTCCGCATTATCGACTTCCTCATGTCGAGCATGGTTAACAGCGGAATGCGCAATGTCGGCGTTATTATGCAGAAGAATTATCACAGCCTCATGGATCATCTCGGAAGCGGCAAGGAGTGGGACCTTCACGGCAAGAACGACGGTCTTTATATCCTGCCTCCGTTCCTCACCCGCGAGAATGTCGGGCTTTATTCCGGAATGCTTGACGCACTCCGCTCCAACAGCAGCTATCTGCGCCGCTCAAAGCAGGAGTATGTAATCCTCACCAACAGCCATATCATATATAACTATAAGTTTGATGATATGATTACCTCGCATATCGACAACGGCGCGGACATAACAATGCTCTATACAAAAGACCCCGCTATGCAGAAGAGCGAGGCGAACACCTATCTTGCAGTTGACGAGGATGGGCGCGTCACCGATATGGAGATTGAGCCGACGAACCCGGGCAATGAGAACACCTTCATGGAGGTTTACCTAATGAAGCGCGAGCTGCTGCGCACCATGGTAGACCAGGGCGTTGCGCACGGCCTGCATGACCTTACCCGCGATGTTATTCAGCGACTTGTAGCCGATAAGAGCATGAAGGTATGCGGCTTTGAGTTCAAGGATAAGGCGTGGCAGATTGACTCTGTGCAGAGCTACTATCGCTTCAACATGGATCTTCTCAAGTCGGACACCCTGCGCTCCCTTTTCAGCGAGGATCGCCCCGTGTATACAAAGGTGCGCGATGAAATGCCCGCCAGATACGAGGGAAAGAGCGAGGTTATCAATTCGCTTATCGCCGACGGCTCCATCATCGAGGGCAGAGTAGAAAACTCCGTTCTCTTCCGCAGTGTCCGCATCGCTCCCGACGCGGTTGTAAAGAACTGCATTATAATGCAGGATGCGGAGATTCAGTCCGGAGCGCAGATTGAGAACTGCATTCTCGATAAGCAGGCGGTAATCAAGCGCAACGCGCGCCTTATCGGACCTGCGGCGTATCCTATCGTCGTCGCGAAGAATGTGGTTATCTGATTCTGCGGCGGCAAATTAAGGAGGCTTTTTGATGAAGATTCTTTTCTGTGCGAGCGAATGCGTCCCGTTCTGTAAAACGGGCGGGCTTGCCGATGTTGTAGGGGCGCTTGCTCCCGTGCTTGCCAAGGAGGGGCATGATGTTCGCGTTATGCTTCCGCTTTATTCGGCGATTCCGGATGAGTACGCGAGTAAAATGCGCCATGTATGCGAGTTTCAGGTGGACTTGGGCTGGCGCAATCAGTACTGCGGTATTGAAGCTCTTGAGATGGACGGCGTAACCTGGTACTTTATCGACAATAAGTATTATTTCGATCGCGGCTATATCTATGGGCTTGGCGGCGATGAGTATGAGCGCTACGGCTTCTTCGACCGCGCCGTGCTGAACACCCTTCCGCATATCGACTTTAAGCCTGATGTAATCCATTGCCATGACTGGCAGACGGGCTTTGTTCCCGCGCTCCTTAAGATTCAGTATGCGCATCTTGATTTCTATAAGGATATCAAGATTGTGTTCACCATTCACAATCTCCAGTATCAGGGAATCTTTGACCGCAAGGCGGTTCAGGATGTGCTGGGGTTGGGTGACAGCCTGTTTACGGATGACAAACTGGAGTGCTACGGCTGCGCTAATTTCATGAAGGCAGGGCTTGTGTATACCGATGAGATAACGACGGTAAGCCCGAGCTATGCCGAGGAAATTACGAATTCGTATTACGGCGAGAGGATGGAGGGCTTGCTTCGTGCGCGCCGCGATCAGCTTGCCGGAATCCTCAACGGAATCGACATAGTTACCTACAATCCGGCAGGGGATACCTTTACCGCCGCCAAGTATTCTGCGGATGATATGAGCGGCAAGGCGCTCTGCAAGAGCGCGCTGCAAAAGGAGGTCGGGCTTCCCGTCCGCCCCGATGTTCCGGTTATCGGAATGGTCGGACGCCTCAGCAATCAAAAGGGGCTTGACCTTCTGGACTGCGTAATCAGCCAGCTTATGGATATGGATGTGCAGCTCGTAGTGCTTGGAATGGGCGATGCAAGGTATGTAAACCTGTTCAGCTGGGCGGAGCATCAGTATCCGCAGAAGCTTGCCGCGCGCTTTGCAATGGATAACAAGCTTGCGCATATGATTTACGCGGGTGCGGATATGTTCCTTATGCCCAGCCAGTTTGAACCCTGCGGACTTAGCCAGATGATGAGCCTGCGCTACGGAACTGTGCCTGTCGTCCGTGAAACCGGCGGTCTGCGCGACACCGTACTTTCCTATAATGAATACACGGGCGAGGGCAACGGCTTCACCTTCTTCAACTATAACGCGCATGATATGCTCAGCACCATTCAGCGCGCGGTGTATTACTATTTTGACCATCAGGATGTGTGGCAGGAGCTTATGCGCCGCGGAATGAACGGCGATTACTCTTGGGATAAGTCG
>CAZUTB010000032.1:0-10113 GCA_964622905.1 uncultured Oscillospiraceae bacterium
CGCCTTGAGCTGCATATTTTCGGCGACATTTCACATAACGCGCAGCTTGACGGCGCAATACGCCACGGAAAATACGAGCGCGATAAGCTGAGCGAAATGCTGAGCGAGCTTGAGCCTGCCTACGGCTTGCTCCCGGGCGCGGTTGCGGAAACCTACTGCCACACCCTTACAGAGCTTTGGGCGATGGGCATTCCGGTTATTGCATCCTCCATCGGCGCACTGAAAACGCGCATGGAAAAGACTAAGGCGGGCTGGCTTTTCCCCGTGCGGGACACTGAGGCGCTCTATAAGCTTATAACGGAAGGAATCAGCGAGGAGCAGTATGATAAGGCGAGGGCAAACGCGCTTGCGCTTACCTTCCCGACAACCGCCGAAATGGCGGCGGAATATGAAAAGCCGCTTTTCCTCGGCGAGGGGCTGAAAACAGAGGACGAGCAGACGCATATAGAAAGAACAAACCTGATGAAGCGCATTTCGCTGTTCTCCGGAGCGGAAGCTGAAATACAGGACGCTGAAATACAGGAGAATGCGGATAATTCAATAACAGCAGCGGCTCAAAGCAACCTTCTGAAGCGGCAGGTCAAGGAGCTGAAAAAGGAGCTGAAGCACTCGCTTACCTGTTACAGAAGGCAGATAGGCGATGCGATAGTTGACGCATGGATGAACAAGCGCCTGCTCATCAAGCTGCCTGCAAGGCTCCTTAAAATCAACCGCGATTACAGGCGCGCGGGGCAGCCTGTCAATGAGATAAAGCTTCAAAAAACCGCGGCGGCAGCCGCGGCGGATGCGGCGAAAGCAGGAGTGCCCGAAAAGCTCACGCTTTCCTCGGTTCCCAGCCTATCCGAAAGCACCGAGGAGCGGAGCGTTGATATCATTATATGCATTCATAACGCGCTTGCCGATGTAAGCGCCTGTCTGCAATCGCTTGTTAAGCGGCGCACCTTCCCATATGGAATCATTATCGTTGACGACGGGAGCGACGCGGAGACCGCAAAATTTCTCGCTGAGTTTGCGCAAGGCACGGACGCGCGGCTTATTCGGCACGAAAACGGAATGGGCTATACAATATCCGCCAACGAGGGGCTAAGGCTTTCAAGCGCAGATTACCGAGTGCTGCTCAACAGCGACACCATCGTTACCGACCGCTTCGCGGAGAAGATGATTCGCGCGTTTGAATCGGATAAGAGCATAGGGGTTCTCAGCCCGCTTTCAAACGCCGCCACCTACCAGAGCATTCCGGAAATCCGTTCCGGCAGCGACTGGGCGATAAACGACCTTCCCGAGGGGCTTAACGCGGACGCGGTGAACCTTGCGGCGGAGCGCTCGGGAAAGCCAACCTACCCGCATCTCAAATGCGTGAACGGCTTCTGCTTTATGATAAGCAGGCGCTGCATTGACCGGATAGGCTTTCTTGATGAAGAAAATTTCCCCAAGGGCTACGGCGAGGAGGTAGACTACTGCCTGCGCGCCGAAAACGCCGGAATAAAGTGCTGTGTGCTTGATGATACATACATTTTTCACGCAAAGAGCAAGAGCTTTACCAACGAAGGAAGGAAGCTGCTCACCACCTCATCAAAGCCGGCGCTGAGAGCAAAGCACGGCGAAAAGTACGACACCTTTGCAAAGGCAATTGCGGATAACGAGGAAATGCGCTCCGCGCGGGAGCGGGTAATGCAGTCCGTAAATAAAATGCAGGAGCTGCTGAAGCCCCTTCGCGGAAAGCGAATCGTATTCATTCTCCCCGCAAGATACGCCAACGGCGGAACGAACTCGGTGTGTCAGGAGGTTCAGGCTCTCCGCGCCCTCGGAATTGACGCAAAGGTTGCCAACAAGGAAAGCAACAAGGGCGTTTTCATGCGTGAGTACGAGGGCTGCGGCGAATGGACGATGTGGTTCATAAATACTCCGGAGGAGCTTGCACACGCGGCGGATATTGTGGTTGCGACGATATTCACAACCGTAAAATACATTGTAAAAATGAAACGCAAGAACCGAAACCTCAAAAGCGCGTACTATGTGCAGGACTATGAGCCGCTTTTCTTTGAAAGCGGAAGCGATAACAATCTGGAGGCGCTTTCGTCCTATACCGCGGATAAAAAGATGCTGCTATTTGCTAAAACCGACTGGATTTGCGAAACGGTAGAGGAAAAGCACGGCAAGACGGTAAAAAGGGTTATGGCGAGCGTTGACTGGAAAGTGTATAATCCATACCGCACAGTAAGGCGCGAAGCAGCCGAAACGCCCGTTGTTTCCGCTATGGTAAGACCCTCCACACAGCGCCGAAATCCGGCAGGGACCTTAAAGGCGCTGAGGCGAATCAAGGAGCGGCTTGGCGAAAACGTAAAAATACGTGTTTTCGGCTGCTCGGACGACGAGCTTGCGAGATATGCCGAGCTTACCGATTTTGAGCTGATAAACAGCGGAAGGCTTAAGCGTTTCGAGGCGGCAGAGCTGTTGGCGCAGAGCGACGTATTCATAGATATGTCAACCTATCAGGCGTTCGGGCGCACGGGTATTGAAGCGATGGCGTTCGGGTGCGTTCCCCTCCTTCCCGAAATCGGCGGAGCGCGGGAATACGCCGTTGACGGCAAGAACGCAATCGTAGCGGATACCTCCGACCCCGACAGCGCGGCGGACAAGGTTATCGCCCTTCTTGGCGACAGAAGCCGCTTGGAGGAAATGAGCGCGCAGGCGCTTGAAACGGCAAAGAGGTACAACGCCTTTACAGCGGCATGTTCAGAGGCGGAGCTTTTCGCGGAGCTTATAAACGACAAGACAAAACGTTGACACAGGCGGTGCTGAATGGTGAAGAACAAGGGTATGGCGGGCAGCCGCTACCTTGCGGACAAGAGCGTATTAGGCTCAATAAAACACGTTTCATGCGAGCTTTTTGTAAACAGGCTGCGCATATGGCGGCTTGCGCGCTTTGAGAAAAAGGCGAAGCAGAGCGGCACCTTTTTCAGCTCGGCTTGGAATATTCTGAATCCCGCCTTCCAGATTTTCGTTTACTGGTTCGTTTTCTCGGTGGGTCTTGACGTAAAAAGCATGAGGGACGGAGTGCCCTACGCAGTATGGCTGATGAGCGGAATCCTCCCGTGGTTTTTCCTCAACGGAGCTATGATGCAGTCCACAACCTCGATAATCGGAGCGGCGGGAATGCTCAAAACTATCAGCTTCCCGCTTGCCGCTGTCCCCGCAAAGGCGGTTGTTTCAAACCTTATAGAGCATTTGTGGACGGTCGCGGTTCTCGTTCCCGTCATCCTGCTTTCCGGAGTGAAGGTTACGGCAAGCATACTTTTCCTCCCATACTATATGCTTGCGGCGTTCGCGTTCTTAATCTCCTTCGGGCTGCTTACCTCTGCTCTCAACACGGTTTTCAAGGATTTTTCGCAGTTTTTAAGCCCCATCCTGCGCCTTACAATGTATGTTTCCTCGGTTGTCTGGTCTATCGACAATCTGTCGCCGACGCTGAGAACAATAATGCGCCTCAACCCGCTAACCTATATTATAGAGGGCTACCGCGACTCGCTTATCTACGCGGGAAGCCCGTTTGCAGAGCCGCTTCGGGGGCTTGGCTTCTGGCTTTTCACCGCGCTGCTTTACGCAATAGGCGCTTTCATCCATTGCCGTCTGCGCGAAAAATTCGTGGACGAAATCTAAGGAGGCGCAGAGATGAGCGGCACTATAATTCGCGGGAGCGATATAACAAAGGTATACTCGATGCGGCGCAAGGATTACCGCGGACGGCTTTCATCGCTGTTTCAGAAGGAACACGCTTCGGAAAGCTTTACCGCGCTGTCAAGGCTCAGCTTTGAAATAGAAAAGGGCGAAATTGTCGGGCTTGTCGGGCTTAACGGCTCGGGCAAATCGACGCTTTCGCAGATAATTGCGGGAATTACCTACCAAACCTCGGGCGAGCTTGAGATAAACGGCTCGTGCGCAATGCTGTCCGCTTCCTCCGGACTGAGCAATAATCTCACAGGGCTTGAAAACATATACTACAAATGCCTTCTTTTGGGCTTTTCGGAAAAGCAGATAAAGCAGATGGAGGCGGGAATAATCGACTTTGCGGACATCGGCGAGCATATCTATCAGCCGCTGCACACCTATTCCAGCGGTATGCGCTCGCGCCTCGGCTTCGCGATTTCAATAAGCATCGACCCCGACGTGCTTATTGTGGACGAGGCTTTAGCCGTCGGCGATCAGGCGTTTTCCGCAAAATGCCTTGCGACAATGAACGATTTGAAGCAAAACGGAAAAACGATTATCTTTGTAAGCCACTCAACGGGGCAGATGCGCGGCTTCTGCGACAGGGTTATGTGGCTGCACAAGGGCAAAAAGGTCGGCTTTATGAATGCAGGCGAGCTGCTTCCCGCCTATGAAGCGTTCACCAAGGATTTCAAGCGCTTCACCAAGGAGGAACGGGAAGCGCTCGAGCCGGACTTGGAGAAATATTTAGTCAAGTAATATGGCAAACAAAAAAGCAGGGCGGCGGTAAAAACCGTCACCCATTAATGCGGATAAGACTATTCTATGTAACTTTCAAGTAACGATAGCGTTTCAGCCTCCGTGTCAAGCTCATACACTAGCCCAAGCGGAAGCGAAAGCTTGTCCGCTCCATGCCCCGCGTGAACGTTTTCGAGTATCGGCTTATCCTGCGGCAGCGTGCTTTCAAGCACGGCTTTCAGCGGCAGGGACGGCTTATCGCGCCTGTCCTCGCAGCCGAGGAATTTACCGAGGACTATTCCCGCCACAGCGTCCAGCGCGCCCGCGTTCCTGAGCTGAGTCAGAAAACCGTCGATATAGTAAGGCGGCTTCCCGATTTCCTCTATCAGCAGCAGCGCCCCGTCAAGCGGCGGAAGGTACGGAGTTCCGATAAGCGAGCAGAGAATCTGCAAATTTCCGCCGATAAGCTTTCCGCGCGCTCTGCCCCTTTTTGAGCCGTCAAAGCGGCGGAACGGCTCGCCCGACGGATTTTCAAGCCTGCCCGTAAACGGCGAAAACAAAAGGCTTCTCAGCTGTGCAAGGCTCTTTTCGTTATGAAAGCCTTCGCTCTTATTCTCCCCCGGCATAGGCGCGTGAAGCACGGGAATACCAATGCGCAAAAGCGGAAGATTTATAGCGGTAATATCCGAAAAGCCGAGGAAAACCTTGTCGCGGGCAAGCGGAAGATAGGGCGAAACGCGGCTCAGGAGCCGCGCCGAGCCATAGCCGCCGCGCAGACAGAATATACCGCGAACATCAGACTTAAGAGCCGCTATAAGGTCGCTTGCGCGCGCCTCATCATCCCCCGCAAGATAGCCAAGCTGCATATCCACGGTGGGGTATCTGACCGCGCAAAGCCCAAGGCTTTCAACAGCCCTCACAGCCGCGTCGCGGTTTTCCTTTTCATATATCGGGCTTGCGGGCGCGATAAGCGCTATCCTATCCCCCGCGTTCAATCTTTTCGGCATAATTACAGCGGGCGGAAGCGCCGCACAGCAAGGCAGATAAAGAAAAACACAGCGGAAACCAGCACAACCGCGCTGCCCGCCGAGGCGTTTATGGAGTAGCTCAGCACAAGCCCGAGTATTCCGCTAACCATTGAAATTCCAACGGAAAGGAAGGTATACGAGCGGCTTGAGCGGGTTACATTCCTTGCGGCGGCAGCGGGAAGGATAAGCAGCGCATTGATGAGCAGCACGCCCACCCACTTTATGCAGAGCATTACCGCGAGGGCGACAAGCACCATAAACAGGTAATCCATCGCCTTAGTATTAACTCCCCTGCTCATGGCAAGAGGCTGATTGAGCGCAGTGAGCAGAAATCTGTTATACAAAAGCACCCATATGGCGATAACGCCGACAAGCGCAAGCAAAAGCCACAGAATATCATTCGGCGTTACCGAAAGCACGTCGCCAACAAGCAGGGTTGAATACTTTGCAAAGCCGCCGCCGCGCGAGAGAATCAAAAGCCCCAAGGCAATAGAAACGCTTGAAAATACGGATATAACCGTATCCGACGAGGATGTTCCCTTCTGCTTCACATAGCCTATCAGAAGCGCCCAAATAACCCCGAAAACAAGCATACTCACAAGGTCGCTCTGCGAGCCTAAAAGTATTCCAAGCCCTATTCCCGCAAGCGCGGAATGCCCCAGAGCGTCCGAGAAGAACGCCATCTTCTGCGAAACCGCCATAGTTCCGAGTATCGCGAGCATTGGCGTCAGCAGCAGCATCGCTAGGAACGCGTTCTTCATGAAATCGTATTTAAGGAAGGAAAAGGGAAGTATTGCGTCCATTACGGAATAAACAGCCTGCATCACTCTTTCCTCCCTTCAAAATCCGTGAAGATTCTCTTGAACGCGTCCGACGAATAAACCTCATCGGGCGGACCCTGAAGCAGTACGGATTTCGAGAGCAAGACAACGTTGTCCGCATACCGCTTCACAAGGTCCAGGTCGTGGCTCACGAGCAAAATCGCCATATGATGGCGCTGGCGAAGCTCCAGCACAGTTGAAAGGAACATGGCAAGCCCGTTGTTGTCAATTCCGCTCACAGGCTCGTCCAGTATAAGCAAATCGGGCGCGGGAGTAACCGCAAGCGCTAAAAGCACGCGCTGCAATTCTCCGCCGGAGAGCGCTCCGAGGCGCTTTTTCATTAAGGGAAGCGCGGAAACGCTCTCAAGCGCCTCGCTTATCGTCTTGCGCGTGTCCTTGCCGATTCCGAGGAATACGGGGCGGCGGCTGAGGCTCGCGGCAAGGAAATCCTCAACGGTCATTGGCATTTCGCGGTCAAACTCAAGGCTCTGCGGAACGTAGCCCGTCCTGACGGACGAAAGCGCGCGCGCCGCGGAGTCGAGGTGCTTTATTTCGCCGGTATGCTTTACCAGCCCAAGCAGCGCCTTAACAAGCGTTGTCTTGCCCGCGCCGTTCTGACCTATAAGCGCGGTAAGCTGCCCGCAATGCAGATGCATGGAAACATGGTCAAGCAGAACGTCTCCCGAAAGCTGAACGCTGACGTCCTCAAGGGCTATGCGGCAAAGGCCGCAGGATTTCTGTTCATGCGCCATAAATATCACTCCAATGCCCTAAACAGGCATATACAGTATAATGCCGCGAATACGCAAGCGCAAGCGCATTGAGAAATTTGCGCTTTACTCGTCCTTCGGCTTTTCCTCGCCGCTGTCGCTTTTCAGCTTGTTCAGCACGTCAAGCACGCGCTTAGGAAACGGAACGCCGAGGAGCGCCACATTTTCAAGTATCGAGATTCCCTCGTTTGCGGTATAGAAGCCTATGCCCGCAATTCTGCATATCCCGTCCGCGCCCGTTATCCTGTCCACGCAGACGCAGAGCATTATAACAAGCAGCATCAGGAGCTTTTTAGTAAGCCCTTTGAACGCGGCGGACGAGGAAACAGCACCCGTTTCGCTCTTAGGGCTTTTGCCGCATATTGCCACTATAAGCCCGACGGCGAAGTCAATTCCCATTACAGAAACGAGCATAACCAGCGCGGTGTCAAACCCGCCGAGCATTGAGCAAAGCGCGCCTGCCGCAACGCATATGACATTCCAGATATATCCGAAAACCTTCTGCGTAATATTCACCCCCTGTATTTATTGATAAGCGTATCAAGCTCGAAAAGCAGCTCCTCAAGCCTTTGAGAGTACACCTCTGCGCCATCCGTGTCGCTTTCGGTATTGCCGTCATTTTCATCGGAATTATCGTTATCCGTGCTTTCTCCGATAAGCGCATTCCATGTTTTTTCGTCTATAACTCCGCTATCCGCAAGCCCGTGCGATGCCTGAAACGCCTTTACCGCCGCGAGCGTTTTGGCGCCGAAGATTCCGTCGGTACTGAGCATCTCACGTAAGTCCGCCTCAGCCCATGCGTTAAGATGCTCCTGCGCGGTTTTGACGCATTCGCCGCGCGTGCCAAAGGAAAGCGTAACCATAGTTAGCCCCACCCCCTCATAATCGTCCGTAAAGTCGCAGTCCTTCCACTCTCCGAAATACCCCCAGTCGGAGATATTGGAGGTGACAACGCCGTATGCGGCGCCCTTAGCCTCGATAACGATGCCTCCGCCAACGTAAAGCCCCGCATGACCGTAGCGCTTATTTGACGGGTAATATTTGAAAACCCCGCAGCCCGCCCGCAAAGCACCGCCGTCCTCGGGAGCGCCGCCCAGAAGCTTTCCCTTGCGCCCGCAGCAGCCGGTATACTGGCTGTGGCTTCCGTGCGGAAGGCTCCCTCCCGCCGCCTTTGCGGCAAGCATTGTAAGCCCCGAACAATCCACAATCCGCTTACCCATCCATTTTTCGCGCCCGTATTTATAGGTTTTAGCGGAATACTCGGGCCATTTCCCTGCGCTGTAATCAAGAAACGCCTCCGAACAAATCTGTCCGGAAGCGCCCATTATATAGCCCCAGTTTTCCCTAAGCGCGCAGAGCGCATATTCGCACATTATTTTCCTGTCCATATTGCCTCCTTTACAGCGCCTGCCATGCGCTTCCGTCATACGCGTACTCCTGATGCACGCTCGCGCTTCCGCCGTAGGCGACCGAAACGGACGCGGAAACGAGCTGCACAGCCGTGTTTCCTGTCCCCTGCGGCTCGATAACCAGCCGCCTGCCGCCGAGGGAAAGCTCCGAAAGCCCCGCAAACAGCGGAAAGGAATAAACCGCGCCGTCAGCCTCGCCGGCGGAAACAAGCCTTCTTCCGCTCTGCCCGTCATCGGTTTGCGAAACATAGGCAGAGTACTCTCCGCCCGCTGCGCTCGGCTGCACGGAAAGCAAAGCCGAAGCAATCTGTCTCTGCGCGTCAAGCGTTCCGCCCGACTCGGCGGGAATTATGCCGCTTACAGCGTAATGCACGGCGCTTTCGGCGCTCCGAAAGATAGCGTACTTCTTTATGTATTTCTTGCCCGTCCAGCCGTTTACCGTTACGGTGCTTAAATCCGTTGAGATACAGGAGGGCGCGGCTTCCTCGCCGTATTCCGCTGCCTCCGCATAGCAGAAGACCCCGTTCTCCCGCTCGGGCGTTCCGACGGAAATTTCGCCGCTGTTTTGCCACTCGCCGTCCTCGGAGCTTTGAAGCGGCTGCGCCGACCTGTCCCCGCTCACATACGAGTATGTAACCCTCGTGCGAATTTTCTTCTGCTTCCATGAGCGCGAAACCCTCCAGCCGTAGAGCGAGGGCGAATAAAGATAGGCGGGATAGCCGACAGAGCTTGACAGATAAAGGTATCTGTCGCCGTATTTCGGATTCAAAACCGCCTCGGCGGGCGGAAGCGCTCCGACATAGCTCGCCCCGCCGTAAAGCCCGAGAAAGCTCTTTATTTTTCCCTCGCCGAGCGCGGAAAGAAGGTTATCTGCGGCGCTTTCGGCTATTCCGAAGGTTGAGCCGTCGCAGAATATAACATCCTTATCCGCCTCGCCGCCCGCGTCATGGATGACTTCAAGCGTTCCGGAAACCCGCGCATCCTTCATGTTTACGCTGCCCTGATGGCTTAGTGAAAACTGCGCGCCGCTTCCGTCCGAATCCTCCGCGCCGAAGAAAAGAGCAAATTCGCCGTCCTCGGGTCTATTGCGGATTCCCGCATATTCTCCGCTCACGTTTCCTGCGGAAACAACGAGCGCCGAGCCGGATTCAAGGCGTATTTCCCCCGTTGCGGCAATCTGAATCCTGCCGTCCCGAATAATTATCGCGCCCGCATTCAGCTCCTCCGCCTTGCCGTCGGGCATCGAATTGAACAGCGTAACCTCGCCCTTAGCCTTCATCCAATCACCTCTCATTCATTCCCGCTGCTCGGATACCCCTGAATAAACGCAGTCTGCTTGAAATCGGCGAAATTGTTGCGGATTATCCAGTCAATATAGCTCATGTACCTCACCGCGAGGTTGTAATAGCCAAGCGCGTTGAGGTGCCCGCCGTTGTAGTAAACAGCCTTGAAGTCCGCTACATCGTCTGTCTGAACTCCATACGTTTCAAGGTCTATTACATAGCAGCCAAGCAGCTCTGCGAGCGCCTTGTATTTCGCGTTGACAACCGCGTTCCATGGCGCGTAGTTGCGCGTTTTCGGTATCGTCGAATCGTCTGCGTCCGTTTCGATGTTTTCAATCATCTCGCGCGAAAGGTCG
>CAZUTB010000033.1:0-9808 GCA_964622905.1 uncultured Oscillospiraceae bacterium
ATACAAAAATCCTCCGAGGATTACCTTGAGGCAATGCTGATGAGGCGCGAAAAGCACGGGATAATCCGCTCGATAGATATAGCCGAGGAGCTTGGAGTTACCAAGCCCAGCGTAAGCATTGCGTCAAAACGGCTAAGGGAAAACGGATATATCACAATGGATAAGGACAGCCTTATTACACTTACCGAAAAGGGAATGGCGATAGCTGCGCGCATTTACGAGCGCCACAAGCTGCTCACAAGCTACCTTATATCAATAGGCGTGAGCGAGAAAACCGCCCGCGAGGACGCCTGCAAAATTGAACATGACATAAGCGTGGAAACCTTTGAAGCGATAAAGAGCCATGCAAATCAAAAGCATACATGATAAGAGGGTTATTATGGATACAACGCTTGCTACGGTAATAGGGCTTGCGATACCGCTGCTCGGAACAACCTTAGGCGCGGCAATGGTTTTCATAATGAAAAAGGAGCTGAGCGCGGGGCAGCAAAAGGCGCTGCTCGGCTTTGCCTCCGGCGTTATGATGGCAGCCTCGGTCTGGTCGCTCCTCATACCCGCTATTGATATGGCAGAAACGGCAAGCGGAGCGAAATGGCTTCCCGCCGTTGTCGGCTTCCTTGCGGGAATGGGCTTTCTGCTTGTGCTTGACCAAATTATTCCGCATCTGCACATGAACTCGGATAAGCCGGAGGGCGCAAAATCAAGCCTCGGCAAGTCCTTCATGCTCGTGCTTGCGGTTACTCTGCACAACCTGCCCGAGGGAATGGCGGTACGCGTGGTGTTTGCGGGCTTCATAAGCGGAAGCACGGGAATGACAATCGCGGGAGCGTTTACTCTTGCGATAGGTATTGCAATACAGAATTTTCCCGAGGGCGCGGTTATATCAATGCCATTGGTAGGCACGGGAATGAGCAAAAGACGGGCGTTTCGGTACGGCTTCCTTTCGGGAGTGGTCGAGCCGATAGGCGCGGCGCTGACAATACTGCTTACCGCGTCAATCGCCCCCGCTCTGCCCTACATTCTCTCCTTCGCGGCAGGCGCTATGACCTACGTTGTTGTTGAGGAACTTATTCCGGAGGCGCAGGCCGAGCCGCACACCAATATAGGCACTATAGGCGTAGGGCTTGGCTTCGCGCTGATGATGCTATTGGATATTGCTTTAGGCTGACATTTTTACGCTTTTGAATACTTGACCCTTTCGCCGCGCGAGCCAACCCATACGGCTTGCGGCGCTTTTGCGTCCAAAAAGTCCGTGAAATCATTGGGGTCTGCAAGGTTTGACGCGAACATATCATAATGCCCGGGAACGGCAAGCGCAGGCTTCACGGCGATTACCAAATCCACCGCCTCCTGATAGGTCATGTTGCCGATAAGCCCCATGCGGTAGCGACGCGCGTCCCGCCCGTTGATGGGAATAAACATAATGTCAATAGGCGAATGCGCGCGGAGCTTGGTTACAAGCCCCTCATAAACAACGCAGTCGCCCGAATGATAAAGCGTCACGCCGCCGCCTTCGATGATGAAGCCCGTGTACGGATAAAGCCCGCTCTGAGGGTCGCGGTCAAGCGCCTCATGCGCGGCGGCTATCGCCGTTACCTTTATTTTATCATCTTTATATGAAAGGCTGCCGTCGTTAACTCCGTGAAAGCGCTCGCGCGGAAGCGAAAGCCGCTCTGAAACGTCAGGGATAAGCGCCTCAGGGAGGATAAACTTAGCCTCAGGCATATTCCTTGCCATTGCGCTCCATGCCTCGGAGTCGATATGGTCAAGATGGTCATGCGAGCCGAAGATATAGTCAATCCCGTGAATATTTTCAAGCTCAAGCAGCGGCTCGCAGAGACGTGAATGCCCGCGCGAGAGATACGCGTCAATCAAGATTGACGCGTTCTCAAGGCGTATCAAATAACCTAGCTGCCCAAGCCACCAGAAGCAGACCTCGCCGTGCTTTACCTCTGCGGAAAGCGCCTCGTCAAGCACTAGCTTTTCGCATTTCACATTATCCATAATTTACTCATCCTTGACGCGGAAATAGACCGCATACGGCTCATAGCCCACATCGCAGAGCGGGATAAAGCGAATAGCCTCGTCCTCCGTTACGGTAATGAACTCGTTCGTCCAGTTTCCCCACTCGCGCTCATTGGCGCGGCGCAGCGCCTTATGCGGCGCTTCGGGGTCAGTATGAAGCCTGCGCTCGCTGTCAACAAGCCCCGCAAGCACCATTGGTCCATACAGGATAGCGGCGCGGGTATCATCACCGCATAGCGGCTCGCTCCAAAGTGTGCGCGGGAACTCTACGGTGACTATATCGCCGTCATTCCATACTTCCCTTTCAATCAGCTTGAAGCCCTTTTCGATTCCCTGCGCCCAGAACGGAACGCGGACAAAGAGGCGGAGCTTGACGGGAGAAGCGCATTTGAGCTGAAAGACAACCCTGAGCATTTCGGGATTATTCTTGACCTTGGAGGTGACTGCGCCGATGCTCTGCTTTCCCGCGGAATCGCTCGAAAGATGGAAGGAACCGCTCTGCGTGTCAATCCTCTGCATCAGGGTGATTTCCTGACCGTCAACGGTTATTTTCGCGTCCGAATCAAAGAACTGGCATACATAGACATCCGCGCCGTCCTGATAATACATATACCTGTTCAGCGCGGCATTCGCCTGAACTAATGTTCCGTGGCAGCAGAAGAAATCCTGGGTTTCGCTTCCCCAGCCCTTATGGTCGCCGCCGCACATCGGCATAAAGTAGGCGATAAGCCCGTGATCGCAATGCTCCGGAGCATAGCCGTTCGTTCCGCGCCAGCGGTAATAGCCCTGCGCCATGATTCCGTTGTAAAGGTTGCGCTCGATGTAATCAGCGTACTCGGAGGCCTTAGTCCACCTGAAAAGGAAATCGGCAAGGCGCATCATGTTATAAACCGTGCAATGCTCCTGAGCCTTGCGCCCGAGGCGGGACGCGGAATCGCCCTTCGGGTTCCATATCTCGCCGCAGGTCTGTCCGCCCGTTGCGAACGCTCCGCGCTCGGTCACCGCGGATTTCCAGTACGCTTCCACAATTTTTCTGTATCTTTCCTCGCCCGTGACCTCGTAGGCGCGCGCGCAGCCTAAGATTTCGGGAATAGTAGTGTTTGCGTGCATATTAGTTAATGGGTCGTTTCCCTTTAGAAGCTCGTCAAAAAGGCGCGGGCGGTCATAGCGCTTCATCAGGCGCAGATAGCGCTCGTTTCCTGTAAGCGAATACAGCTCCGCCCACTCCTCCAGCATTCCGCCGGTTTCAACATCCAGAATATCGTTCATCTGCTCGCGAGTGAACTGCGCAGTCCAGTTATCAAACCATTCGCCCCAGCGGTCGGCAATTTCCAGCGCGGTTTTATTTCCCGCAATCCGCGCCATGTCCACAAGCCCCATCAGCGTTTTATGCAAGGTATAATGCGGCGCCCAGACGGGCTTTCCGCGCGCTATCCAGTCAAGATACTTTTCGGGGATGGATCCTGCCCAGCCGTCGCCGTTTTCAATCTGGCAGCGCTTCAAATCCTCAACCATCGCGTCGGCGCGACCCTTTATCTCGGTATCTCCGGTTGCCGAATATATCATCGCGGCGGCGCTGAGCCAATGCCCCGTGAAATGTCCGCGAAGCTGACAGGTAGGCGATTCCCAGCCGCCGTGGATGCCCTTTTCAAGCTCTGCGTTGGCGTAAAGCCCCGCCTCAAGCAGATAATTGCGCATTAGGTTATCGCGCGTGAGCCTGAGCATATACGCGCGGTTGTCATTTTCGCGGCGCTTAAGCTCGCCGTCATACAGCACCGTGTTTCTTCCGTCAATCATCTTTGTCATAACAAATCCTCCGCAAAAGCATAATCAGTGTTTACGCGACGGTTTCCGCAAGAGCCTTTAGTATCAATGTTTTATATGGATATAATAGCGCCTCGGCGCTGCATAGTCAAGGTGCAAAAATCATCTTAGGAAATACAAATGCCGCACTTTGTACATATACAAAAGCTCCGAAGCGGCTGGTGCCGCTCCGGAGCTAAATGAGTGTTTTACGATACGCTTGGTTCGCTCTCGAATTTCGGCTGAGCGTTCTTTCTGCGCTTGGGGGACTTGGGATACTCCCTTATTCCCGCCACAAGCTCGGGCTGAGAAGCGCCCTTTACGCAATCCTCGGTGATAACGCACTTATTAATGTCATCCTTCGCGGGAAGGTCGAACATGGTGTCAAGCATTGCGCCCTCGATGATAGCGCGGAGTCCGCGCGCGCCGCTCTTGCGCTCAATCGCCTGCTTTGCAATGAGCCTCAATGCCTCGGGTTTGAACTCAAGCTTAACGCCGTCAAGCTCCATAAGCCGGCTAAACTGCTTTACCAGCGCGTTTTTCGGCTCGGTAAGAATCTTGACGAGCGCTTCCTCGTCAAGGTTATCAAGCGTTACAACGATGGGCAGACGTCCGACAAACTCGGGAATCAAGCCGAATTTCAAAAGATCCTCGGGGCGAATCTCCTTGAGAATCCTTCCGATTTCCTCATCGCCCTTTGCGGAGTGCAGCTCGCTGCCAAAGCCCATTGTCTTCTTGCCGATTCTGCTTTCGATGATGGATGTTATTCCGTCAAAAGCGCCGCCGCAGATGAAGAGGATGTTCGTTGTATCAATCTGAATGAACTCCTGATGCGGGTGCTTTCTTCCGCCCTGCGGAGGAACGGAGGCGACAGTTCCCTCAAGAATCTTAAGCAGAGCCTGCTGAACGCCCTCGCCGCTTACATCGCGGGTGATGGACGGGTTCTCGCTCTTGCGGGCAATCTTATCAATCTCGTCTATATAGATGATTCCCTGCTGAGCGGCGTTGATGTCATAATCCGCCGCCTGAATGAGCCTGAGCAGAATGTTCTCTACGTCCTCGCCCACATAACCCGCCTCGGTAAGGCTTGTGGCGTCGGCGATAGCAAAGGGAACATTCAGCGTCTTTGCAAGGGTCTGCGCAAGGAAGGTTTTGCCGCAGCCGGTAGGACCGACCATAAGAATATTTGACTTTTGCAGCTCCACTCCGTTTTCGGCGGCGGGAGCGTTTATGCGTTTATAATGATTGTACACCGCAACCGCAAGGCTGCGCTTTGCCATTTCCTGCCCTACAACATAATCGTCAAGCACAGCCTTTATCTCGGCAGGCTTCGGAATGCTAGCGGAGCTGCCCGCCTCGGGAGCGGGAAGGTCCTCAGCCACAATCTCCTGACATAGCGCTATGCACTCGTTGCAGATATACACGTTCGGCCCGACAACAATACGGCGCACCTGGTCCTGCGGCTTTCCGCAGAAGCTGCACCTGTGAAGCTTCGGAGTCCTGCTGTTAAAATCGTCTGCCATATTTCACCTCATTAGTCACTTTCTGGGCTGATAGATTTCGTCGATGATTCCGTACTTTAGCGCTTCCTCGGCGCTCATGAACCTATCGCGCTCAACGTCGCGCTTAATCTTTTCGATATCCTGACCCGTCATTTCGGCAATCTGCGCGTTCATCTTTTCCTTGGTGTGAACAAGCCATTCCGCGTGAATCGCCACATCGGTCGCCTGTCCGCTCGCTCCGCCGGAGGGCTGATGAATCATTACCTCGCTGTTCGGGAGGCAGTAGCGCTTGCCTTTCTCTCCCGCCATCAAAAGGAACGCGCCCATTGAAGCGGCAAGCCCGACGCAGACCGTTCTGACCTTGGGCTTGATATAGCGCATAGTGTCAAAGATGGCGTAGCCTGCGGTAACAGAGCCGCCCGGGCTGTTGATATACATTGAAATATCCGCATCCGGATTCTCGGTTTCAAGGAACAGAAGCTGAGCGACAATACAGTTAGCCAGCTCGTCGGTCACCTCGCCGCCGAGGAACACCACGCGGTCGCGCAGAAGGCGCGAGTAAATATCAAAGGAACGCTCGCCCCTGCTTGACTGCTCGATAACCATTGGTATAAGCGACATTATTTCCTCCTTGCCGCGAAAGTGCGGCGAACGGGTCAAGCCCGAAAATACGCAAATGTTCCCTGTCTATCATTCTATGCATGAGAAACAGGAAACATTCACGTTTTCATCTTAATAATAAGCCCTGATGAGAATTTCAGTCCTTCTTCTCATCCTCAACGCTTACTTCGTCCTGGCAGTGGCACTCGGTCACGGTCGCGCCCTTCTTCATAAGCTCGACAACCATGTTGATAGCCGCGGAATCCTTGATGTATTCCATCTGCTGCTCGTTCTTGCGAATGTCCTCTTCCTTAAGACCGGAGCGCTCAGCCTGCTCCTTGAGAGCCTTGTCGATTTCCTCATCGGAGGGAACGATGTTTTCAGCCTTTTTGATGGCTTCAAGCACAAGCTCCATCTTTACGCGCTTTGCAGCCTCGTCCTTATACATCGCGCGAACCTGCTCCTCGGTCTGATTGGTATACTTGAGGTAATCCTCAAAGCGCATACCCTGATACGCCATGCGCATCTTCATTTCCTGGAGCATATAGTCAATCTGACTCTCGACCATAGCGTCCGGAATATCGCAGGAGGCGTTCTCAACAGCCTTTTCGACAAGCGAATTCTCAAGCGCAATCTCGGTGTGCTTCTTCGCTTCGTCCTCAAGCTTTGCGCGGATATCAGCCTTATATTCGTCAAGCGTGTCGAACTCGGAAACGTCCTTGGCAAACTCATCGTTCATCTCGGGCTTTTCCTTGGTCTGCACAGAATTGACCTTTACATGGAAAACAGCGTCCTTGCCTGCAAGCTCCTTGGCGTGATACTCGGTGGGGAAGGTAACGTTAAGGTCCTTCTCGGCGCCGATTTCCATTCCCACCATCTGTTCTTCAAAGCCGGGAATGAACTGGTTGCTGCCGATGGTGAGCTTCTGCTCCTTGGCGGTGCCGCCCTCAAAGGCTACTCCGTCAACGCTTCCGGCATAATCAAGGTTAACGATGTCACCAACCTGCAGAGGACGTCCTTCAACGTCGATAATGCGGCTGGCTTCCTCGATATCCTGGTCGATGCGCTGCTGAACCATCTCATCGGTAACCTCATGCTCGTGCTTTTCCACGGTGAGGTTCTTGTACTCGCCGAGAGTTACATCGGGGCGAACATAAACGGTGGCGGTGAACTTAAGGTCCTTGCCCTCGCCGATCTCCTGAAGGTCGATGGAGGGATGATCCACAACCTGCAGGTCATGCTCCTTAACCGCGTCCTGATAAATCTCGGGGAAGATAATCTCGAAAGCGTCGTCATAAAACACGCTCTCGCCGTACATATTCTCAATAACCTTCTTGGGGGCATGACCCTTGCGGAAGCCGGGAATATTCACCTTGCCGCGAACCTTAACATAAGCCTGCGCAATCGCCTCGTCAAACTTGGCTGCGGGAACCTCAAAAGTCAGCTTAACCTGATTGCCGGAAACCTTCTCCATGCTGCTATACATACGAATCAAAACCCTCCAAGCATTTAGCCGTCTGTAAAACGCGCATACGCGCGCTACTAAGCATTCTAGCACACAAATACAACAAATTCAAGCCCTGCGGTGATTTTTCGGAGGGAGGCGATGTGATTTTTCGGAGGGAGGCGAATTAATTAGCAAGGTATGCCCGAATAATTCGGGATTTTCCGAAAATGGTATTCTCCGAGTATAAAAGCGGTTTTGCAAAAGGGCAATCACTTATGAAAGCCGATAAAGGGAGCGAAAAAGCACGCCGCCTTTTGCAGACAGCGCGCTTTAATGAATATAGCTTGCAGCTCTAAATTACCTCTGCACTCTTCCGGAGCCGCTGCCCTTCATAAGGCTTTCGACCTCGGGAACGCTCACGCGGTTGTAATCTCCGGGGATGGTATGCTTGAGGCAGGAAGCCGCGACAGCGAACTCAAGCGCGGTCTTTTCATCCTCATAGTTATTCAGCCCGTAGATAAGCCCGCCGCCGAAGCTGTCGCCGCCGCCGACGCGGTCAACGATGTGCGTAATCTGATACTTGCGGGAGAGGAAGAAGTCCTTGCCGTTGTAAAGGCAGGCGCTCCAGTCGTTATGGCTTGCGGACTTGGACTCGCGCAGGGTGATTGCAACGCGCTTGATGTTCGGATACTTCTCCATAGCAAGCTTTGCAATTGCCTGATACTGCTTTACATTAAGCTCTCCGGCCTCGACAGAGCCTTGGCTTTCCGCCTTGAGCCCCAATGACATCTGGAAATCCTCCTCATTGGCGATGACGGTATCGACATACTTTACAAGCTCCGTCATAACCTCCTGAGCGGTCTTTCCGTACTTCCAAAGGTTCTTGCGGTAGTTAAGGTCGCAGGAAACGTGAAGCCCCAGCTCCTTAGCCTTCTTGACAGCCTCGAGTGAAAGCTCGGCTGCGCCCTCGCTTATGGCGGGAGTGATTCCGGTGATATGGAACCAGGAAGCGCCGTCAAACGCCTTGTCCCAGTCAATATCGCCGACCTTGGACTCAGCGATTGCGGAGCCTGCGCGGTCGTAAATAACCTTGGAGGGGCGCTGAACCGCGCCGGTTTCAAGGTAATAGATTCCCATTCTGCCATCCTTGCGGACGATATTGCTCACGTCAACGCCGAAGCCGCGAAGCTCGCGGATGCAGGCGGCTGCAATATCATTCTTGGGAAGCACGGTGACAAAAGCGGTGTCCATTCCGTAATTGGCAAGCGATACGGCTACATTCGCCTCGCCGCCGCCGAAGGTTGCCTCCAGCGAGGGGCTTTGGAAGAAGCGCTCAAGCTCGGGGGACTTAAGGCGAAGCATTATCTCGCCGAAGGTTACAACTTTCTTAGACATAATTTATCTCTCCTTATAAAGTTTACTTTTGCAGAAGGTGGATTGCGAAGCCCGCGATTTCATTCTTGAGATAGATTGCGACAAGCTTGCCGTTCTTTACGGCGGCGCTGCTCTCGTCAAACTCAAAGCCCTGCTGCTCAAGATGCCACTGAGCGCGGGAGATGGAATTCGTCTTTACTGCGATATGCCCGTTGGTTCCGCGTCCCTTCTGCTTCATCAGCTCAAAGGCAGAGCCGACAAACACGGAGCTGTTGCCTTCCTTTACGGGGAAGCCGCAGAGCGCGCAGAGCGCCTTAGCGTCCGCAAGAGCCTTATCCGCGTTATCGCAGTTGATTCCGATATGGCCAAGCTCAAAGCCCAGCATAGCCTTTACAGCGCCCTTGGTAAGCTCGGTAATCTTCGCCCAATCCTTCTGCGCGATTGCATCGGAGGGAACCATCCAGCTTCCGCCGCAGGCGACAATCTTCGGGAAGGAGAGGTACTCAACAACGTTCTTTTCATTGATTCCGCCGGTAGGAACAAAATGAATCATTCCGTAGGGCGCGCTCATAGCCTTGATGAGCGCAAGCCCGCCAAGCGCCTCAGCAGGGAAGAACTTTACGGTCTGAAGTCCCAAGGAGAGCGCGGCTTCGATATCGCTGGGGTTGGCGCAGCCGGGCAGCACAGGAATGTTGTGGGAGGTGCAGTAGCGGACAACCTCGGGGTTAAGCCCGGGCGATACGATGTAGCTTGCGCCCGCTTCAACAGCGCGCTGCACCTGCTCGATGGTAAGCACGGTTCCCGCGCCGAGGATTACCTGCGGAAGCTCGGCATGAACGTTCTTTATCGCCTGCTCGGCAGCAGAGGAACGGAAGGTGATTTCCGCAACGGGAAGACCTCCGTCGCAGAGCGCTTTGCAAAGAGGTACGGCGTCCGCCGCATCCTCAACCTTGATTACCGGAACGAGTCCCGCCAGAGAGAGCTTTTCAAACATATCCATTGTCTATTTCCCCTTTCTTATGTTACATTCCGAAATAGCTTTCGGCATTTCGATAGC
>CAZUTB010000034.1:0-684 GCA_964622905.1 uncultured Oscillospiraceae bacterium
AGCCGAACAGTAAAAGCTGAAAACCGGAGCAAATAAGCAAAGCGCATTTGCTCCGTAAGCGAAGCGCTAGCGCAGTTCCAGCTTTGTCATAATCTTTTCCCTGTTTTTGTAGCGGCAGATGTACTTGAAGCCGAGGCTGTCCGCAAGCTCGTAGCACTGCCTTATTGAGCGGCCCGCGTCCTCAGCCCTGTGCTCGTCGCCGCCGGTTATGATATTCTCGCCGCCAAGCTCCTTATAGCGCCTCAGGATGCCGATTTCGGGGAGCGTCTCCATGCCCTTCAAAAGCCCCGAGCCGTTTATCTCAAGCGCCTTATCCCGCTCGATAAGCGTTTTCAGTATTTCGTCCACAACGTCCGGCGCGTCCGAATAGCGGAGGGGGCGGGTTTCCTCGGGAAGGTAGGGCGAATAGCGCCCGCAGTAGCCGATGTGCGCGCAGCCGTCATAATCGGGGAAGTTTTTCACGCTCTCAAGCATGGTTTCGAGGTACAGCCTGTACGACTTTTCGCGCGTTCTGTTCTGAAAATAGCGCTTGTCGTAGCAGTCAACTCCGTCAACGAGGTGAAGGCTGAGCAGCACATAGTCCAGCTTCCAGTATTTGAGCGTGCCCGTGATAACATCGCGCTTCTTCATGTTATCGCCGATTTCAAGCCCGAGAGAAATGTCTGCATTTACCTTTTTGCGGAA
>CAZUTB010000034.1:694-9590 GCA_964622905.1 uncultured Oscillospiraceae bacterium
CTCGATATCGTAATTATTCGGAAATATCGCAAAGCCCAAAACCTTATGGCCTATGTCCACATGGTCGGTAAAGCAGAGGTAATCAATTCCCTGCTTCTTCGCCGCCTTAGCCATGTCGAGCATACTGCTCTTTCCGTCGAACGAATAATCGGAGTGCATATGAAAGTCTATCATTCCGCTTTGTCCTCCTTATTTTCTGCAATATCCAGCGTTTCGCCGCTTCTTATCAGGAAAAGGCAGGCTTTTATTACCTTTTTGCCTGTAATAGCTTCAACAGCTTGCCTGTACATATTGACCTGCGGCGAATACCTCTCCAATAGCGCCGCCCTGTCGTCCGGTCTGTCCGTCTTGTAATCCACGAGTATTAGCCCCTCGGGGGCTTCTATGCACAAATCCACAACGCCTTGCAGCACAAGGCTTCCGCCGCGAAGCTCCCGAACGAACGACCACTCGCGGTGAACGGTTTTTGCGCTTAGCATTTCTCTGCCCAAATCGCTTTCAACAAACCGCAGAACATACGCGGGGTTTATCCTGTCCGCAATGCCCTCGGGTATCGCGCGGCGCTCGGCAAGCCTTTCTAGAGTTGCGCCGACTATCTCCCTGCGCTCCGCTGTGTCCGCGCTTCTCAAACTATCGAGGGGCAGGCGGGAGAGCAGAAGGTGATAGGCGCTGCCCAGCGACGCTCCGTCCGGCTTCTCCTCCTCCATAAACGGCGGCATTTCGGGCATTTCCTTGTCCCAAAGCGCCTCCTTGTTTTCGCCGTTTTCCTCGTCCGCATTATCGCCGAGTATTTCTCCGCGCGCAAGCTCGGTTACGGTCGTTTTGCGCCTTGAAAGCAGCTTTTCGGTTTCCGGCTTGCGGGAAAGGCGAACGATTGTTTCCTCCGAGGGCTTGACACTCACGGCTGAGGATAACCTCTCGATTCTATTGTGGATAACCTCAGACTTATCCGCAGCTGTGTGTGGAGAAAACCCGAAAACCCTTATATTCCAACGGGTTGCGGACAGAGGAAATGTTGTGGACAACCCTTCTCTTGTTGTTGATAACATGACACTCTCGGTGTCAATTCCGCGTTCGTCTGCGTTTGTCGGCTTGGAAAGCGGCTGCATAATCCAGTCCAGAGCGCTCTGCGCCGAGAGCGAGCGAAGCCGACCGGCGGGCATATTCCATACAGGAAGCGAGCGCGAGGGATGCAGAGTACCGACAAGATAAAGCGCATAGCGCGGGCGCGTCATTGCAACATAGAGCAGCCTCAGCGCCTCGCTTCTCTCGTCCGCCTCCCGCTGCGCCTTTATCGCCTTTTCGACAAAGGAGCGCTGCTTGAGATTTTTATCGGGAAAGACCGCGGGCAGCGAAAGCCCGCCGAGGCGCGAAAGCGCGAGCGGCGAAGAATCCTTCGTCTGACTGAGCTTCTTCCCGAGCTGCAAAATGAACACCACGGGGAACTCAAGACCCTTGGACTTGTGGATTGTCATTATCCTTACCGCGTTCTCGTTTTCGGAAAAGAGCTGAGCAACCTCGGAATCCTTCAGCTTCACATCCGAGGTGAAGCTAAGAAACTCAGAAAGCCCGCCGAAGCGCGTTTCGATAAACCGCCGCGCCTTTTCGGATAATAGCCTTAGATTCGCCTGACGCAAATCTCCGTCGGGCAGGGATGCCGCGAAGGAGTAAAGCCCGCTTTCCTCCATAATGGTTTCCGAAAGCTTGTCCACCGCCATGTACCTTGCAAGCTGCCGCCATCTCGCGAGCGTCTTTTCGCATTCCCGCGCCCTGTCGCCCGTATTGCCGTTTTGCGAAAGGCAGCTTTCAAAGGACTCGCAAAAGCTCTCGCCGCCGCCCTCTATCCTGAAAGCCGCAAGCTCCTCCTCGGAAAGCGAAAACACGGGAAGCCGAAGCGCCGCGAGCAGCGGAATATCCTGAAGCGGGTTATCCAAATAGGCGAGCGTTGAAAGCAGCTGCGCAATTTCGGGCATCTGATAATAGCTCGCGCCGACGTCCGTGACGTTCGGGATGCCCATAGCGGTGAGCGTTTCGGAAAGCAGCTCGGTAACGTCCGTCCTGCTCCTCAAAAGAATCACGATGTCCGAATAATTAATTGTGCGCTCTTCGCCTTTGTCCGTAAAGGGCTTCCCGATAAGCCGCTGAATCTCCCTTCCCGTTTCGGACGCCTCCGAGTAAAGAGCGCCGCGCCTTTCCTCGTCCTCGTCAAGCTGCTCCTCGCGTGAAAAAAGCATTAGGGTAACGGGCGGGTCATCCTCGCTTTCAAGCCCTGGAATCAGCTTCGCCGCCTCATCGTACTCAATCTCCGCAGTATCCCTGTTCATGCTGCTTTCAAAAACCTGATTGACGGCGCGGAGAATGTTCCCGCGCGAGCGGAAGTTAGAGGAGAGGTCGATTCTGCGCTCGCCGCCCTCGTCGCTTGGCGAAAACGCCTCATATTTGTTGATGAAAAGCGTAGGGTCAGCCTGACGGAAGCGATAGATTGACTGCTTCACATCGCCGACCATGAAATAGCTGCTCAAGCCGCGAAGCGAGCTGAGAATCGCCTCCTGCAAATTTGATACGTCCTGATACTCGTCTATGAAAACCGCCTTGTACTTCTCGGAAAGCGCGCTCCTGACCTCAGCGTCCTGAAGCGCCTGATAGGCAAAATGCTCAAGGTCGTTGAAATCCAGCCCGCCCGCAAGCGACTTTGCCTCGGTGAAAAGCGCGGTATACCTGCGCTCAAGCGCGCAGACTGCCCTTAGCGGAGCAATTATGCTCTGCTGCCGAAGCTCCTCCTCCTCATAGGTAAAGCAAAACGGCTCAAGCAGCTTCGCAAGCCCCTTCTTATAGGTGTCGCGCGCTTCCTTGCACCTTTCCTGCGCTTCCTTGTCCGCCATATCGCTCTTTTTCGCGCGCCCGAGGGTTGAAAGTGTGAACGCTCTTGCGGCAAAAGCCGCGTCCCGTCCGCCCTTTTGAAGCTCTGCGGCAAGCGCTTTTATGTCCGCAATATCGCGCTTTGCGGTTTCCTCATATGCCTCCGGAACCTCTGAGGACGCGCAGAGCGCGCGGAAGCTTTCAGCCATGTATGCAAAGGCGCTGAGCTTCTTTGTAGTAAGCTCCAGCATATAGGAAAACCACTTGCTCGCTAAAAGCTCGTCCGCCGTCTGCGGAAAAGATGAAAGAGCTGCTTCGGTGAATTCCTCCGCGTCCGCCCTTGCCGAAAGGAAGGAGTGCAGGCTTCGGACGCTCTCCATTATCTCCGCGTCCGTAAAGCGCTTCGTAAGCGCGCGGAAGTCTTCGTCCGCGTCGTCATAGCCTTCTGTAAGCGCGTCCTCAAGCGCCTTATCGGACATCGCCGCGCCCTCGCTGTCCGGAAGAATTCGATACATCGGGTCAACGCCAAGGAGCGGGAAAAATGAGCGGATAATTTCGCCGCAGAAGGAGTGAATTGTGGAAATGCTCGCGCATTCGGTGAGCGCCGCCTCCCTGCGCATTCTCTCGCTCTCCGCTCCGCGCTTTTGCAGGCTTGCGTTTATCCGCGCCTTCATCTCTGCGGCGGCGGATTTCGTGAAGGTAACGAGCAGAATATTGCCTATGCCTATTTCGGAATTGTTTTCGATAAGGCGGCAGACGCGCTCAACAAGCACGGTGGTCTTTCCGCTTCCCGCCGCGGCGCTTACAAGCAGCTCCCTCGCTTCCGACGTTATAGCCTTCTCCTGCGCCGCTGTCCAAGCCATATCAAGGCCTCCTTATCTAATCTCGTCAATGCTTGTATTATACAATACGCGGGTGAAACAAGCAATGCGGATTAGGGAAATAAGAACGCCGAGGAGCGTGATAATGCGGCGTTTAAAGTCTAATGTTTCACGTGAAACAAATGAATAATCGAAGTCAGCACGTCAGAATGTTTCACGTGAAACAAATAAACGCTGTTAATGAGCTATGATAACCCAAGAATCGCGTAGGGGTAGATTCCATATCTGCTCGCCTGCTTCTCGCTCCCAAACGCAATGTTTCACGTGAAACAATCCTCAAAGACATAACAATGCCGCTCCGTTTTCACAGAGCGGCATTGTAATTCTATAATACGATTATCTTGCTAACCTTTTCAGTCTGTCAAAAAAACAGATTGCTGCTTTAGGATGCAAACCGGAGCAAGCAAGCGTAGCGCAGCTGCAGCGAAAGCTGCTGCCCCTTACACAATCTCGTCGCTGTCAAGGTCAAGATTGAGGTCAACCTCGTCGCCGGTTATAGCCGCGTCGTCCATAGCGCCGGTTTCGGGCGGCTCGTTGGTTACGGGCACGGTGTCAAGCTCCTTGCGGATAAGCGCGTCAACCTCATTGGCAACGTCGGGATTATCAATGAGGAACTGGCGGGCGTTCTCGCGTCCCTGTCCGATGCGCTGCTCCTTATAGGTGAACCACGCGCCGCTCTTGTGAATTATGTCGCGCTCAACCGCCATGTCAAGCAGCGTTCCGGCAGAGGAAATTCCCTGACCGTAGATGATGTCGAACTCAACCGTCCTAAACGGCGGAGCGACCTTGTTCTTGACGACCTTTACGCGGGTGCGGTTGCCGATGGTTTCGCTGCCCAGCTTTAGCGGCTCAGCCTTGCGGACGTCAAGGCGCACGGAGGAATAGAACTTGAGCGCGCGTCCGCCGGGGGTCGTTTCGGGGTTTCCGTACATAACGCCGACCTTTTCACGGAGCTGATTGATAAAGATTACGAGGCAGTTGGTCTTGGAGGTTACGCCCGTCAGCTTGCGCATAGCCTGGCTCATAAGGCGCGCCTGAAGGCCTACGAAGCTGTCGCCCATCTCGCCGTCAATTTCCGCCTTGGGAACAAGCGCCGCAACGGAGTCAATAACAACTATGTCAACCGCGCCGGAGCGGATAAGCGCCTCGGCAATTTCAAGCCCCTGCTCGCCGGTATCCGGCTGAGAAACATAAAGCTCCTCAATCTTGACACCGAGCTTTTCGGCGTAATTCGGGTCAAGCGCGTGCTCAGCGTCAACAAACGCCGCAATTCCGCCCTTCTTCTGCGCCTCGGCAACCGCGTGAAGCGCAACGGTGGTTTTACCGCTTCCCTCAGGCCCGAAAATCTCAACGATTCTTCCGCGCGGCAGACCGCCGACTCCAAGCGCCATATCAAGGGCAAGGTTGCCCGTTGAAATGATGTCAACGTGCTGGTGGGCGGTTTCGCCAAGCTTCATAACCGCGCCCTTGCCGAACTGCTTGTCAAGCTGCGCAAGCGCCATCTGCAATGCGCGTGTTTTTTCCTCATTAGTCGCGTCCTGCTGCGGAAGTTCCTTCTTCACGCCCGTATCCTTCTTAGCCATTCCGCTTCCTCCTTAACCGTTCTCGGCGCTTCTGCGAATCTCGTCAAGAGCCCTGAGCGCCGTTAGTGTTCTGATTCTTTCTCTGTCGCCCGAAAAATGCAAATCAAATGTGCGTGTTCCCGCTGCGTCCGCAACTCCGAGGTATACTGTTCCCGCGGGGATTCCGCCAAGGTCGCCGGGACCCGCGACGCCCGTTACCGAAACCGCAATGTCAGCGCCCGTAACGCTTTTTGCGCCCTCAGCCATCTCGCGTGCGCACTCAGCGCTTATAGCAGTATGAGCTTTCAGCGTTTCTTCCTTAACATGAAGGAGCGTTTGTTTCTCTCTGTCGCAGTAGGTGACAAGCCCGCCCAATACCACTGCGCTCGCTCCGGCAACGCTCGTCAGCTTTTCCGCAATCATTCCGCCCGTTATGCTTTCGGCTGCAGCTGCGGTTTTCTTGGCTTTAATAAGCGCTGTGACCGTCGCCTTTTCCATTGAGCCGAACGCGTCCGCTTCCTCGGCGTAAATATATTCGGCGAAGCGGCTCTTGACATCCGCAAGCATCGGCGCAAGCGTTTTCTCCGCCTCAGCCTCGGTTTTGCCGCTTGCGGTAACTCGGAACTGAACCTCGCCAAGCCCGCAGTAGGGCGCAATCGTCGGGTTTTCGGACTGCATCAGATCCATAACGCGCATTTCCGCATCGCTCTCGCCAATTCCGTAGAGCCTGAGGAAAACGCTCCTGAGCGCAAGCCCCGAGCGCTTGAGTAAGTACGGCTTGACAAAGCTCTCAAACATCGGTTTCATTTCGCGCGGCGGACCGGGAAGGTTGACGATAATCTTTCCGTCCTTTTCGATAAGCGAGCCCTCGGCTGTCCCAAAGGGATTCGGGAGCAGCGTCGCTCCGTGCGCAAAGTACGCCTGCCGCTCGTTGTTTGAAGCCATATGCTTGCACATACGGGCAAACGCGCCCTTTAGGGTTTCAAGCGCCTCGGGCACAAGCTCCATTGAAAGCCCCAGCGCCTCGGCGGTTATTTCCTTTGTCAAATCATCCTGCGTAGGTCCAAGCCCGCCCGTTGTTATCACAACGTCGGCGCGCGAAAGCGCAGTAACTACCGCGTCCTGCGCCCGCTCGGGATTATCGCCCACAACCGTCTGATAATGCGAGGCAACGCCAATCTCCGCCAGCTCCCGCGCTATGAACTGCGCGTTGGAGTTGAGAATCTGCCCCATCAAAAGCTCTGTCCCGATGAAAACGCATTCGCAAATCATTATCCTTTAAGCACTCCCCGACCCTTGATAAAGTAGTCTATTCCCGACCAGAGCGTCAGCGCCGTCATAGCGTACATAAGCACCGTCGTCATAGGGAAGGGAATAAGGGAAAACGGCCAGTTGCCCATCAAGAGGGCAAGCACCGTGTAGAATTGAAGGTTCGTCTTAACCTTGCCCAGCATTCCCGCCGCGATAACCTTGCCCTGCTCAACCGCTATGAGCCTAAGACCGCTCACCGCGAACTCGCGCATAAGCACTATTACGAACATCCACGCGGGCAGCTTGCCCTGCGCGCAGAGAAAGGTCATGGAGGAAACCGCTAAAAGCTTATCCGCTATTGGGTCTGCGAACTTGCCGAAATTCGTTACAAGCCCGCGCTTTCTGGCGATTCGCCCGTCAAGCAAATCGGTGAGCGCCGCCAAAGCGAACACTCCCGCGGCGACAAAATTCGTTGTCGTCGTGTTTATCCCCTGAAGCACGAGGCAGACGGGAATCATCAGCACCCGCGCCATTGTCAGCTTGTTAGGCAGGTTCACTCGCGCTCACCCTCCAAATCGTAGTCGCCGCGCGTACCCGTAATTTTCAGACTGCATATATCGCCCTCGGAAAGCGGCGCATCCGAGCGAAGATAGATAACTCCGTCCGTTTCGGGCGCTTCCCAGTCGCTCCTTGCAAGGTAAAGCCCGTTTTCTTTGCCCGTCACTATAGCGCGCACGGAGGAGCCTATGCGCATTTCGTCCCGCTTTTTGGAAATTCCGGCTTGCAGCTCCATGACAGCGTTAAGCCGCCTCTGCTTCTCCTCATCGGGAATCTGCCCGTCCATCTCCGCCGCCGGAGTTCCCTCCTCGGGCGAATAGGCGAACGCGCCAAGGCGGTCGAACTCGGTTTCGCGAACGAAATCCATAAGCTCATTAAATTCCTCCTCGGTTTCACCGGGGAAGCCGACAATCAAGGTGGTTCTCAGGCAGAAGCCGCGCTCCCGCGCCTTTTTCAGGGTTTCGCGAATGCTCCTTCCGCTTCCTCGGCGGTTCATCAGGAGCAAAAGCCTGTCCGAAATATGCTGAACAGGAAGGTCGAGATACTTGGATATGTTGGAATACTTTGACATAACGTCGAGCAATTCATCGGTAGTTTCATCGGGATAGCAGTACAGCACGCGGAGCATATCAATTCCGTCAATTCCCGCCGCCTCGTCCATAAGCGAGGCAAGGCTGTCCGGAGTTTCAAAGTCGCTTCCGTAGCGCGTAGTGTCCTGAGCAATAAGCGTCTGCTCGCGGACGCCCTTTGCGGCAAGCTCGCGCATTTCCGCAAGTATATCCGCGCGCGCGCGGGAGCGGTAATGCCCGCGAATCAGCGGAATAGCGCAGTAGGCGCAGCGGTTGTTGCAGCCGTCGCCAATCTTGATGTATGCGGAGAAGCCGGGGGTGGTAAGCACCCTTCCGGTGTTCTCAAGGAAGCCATAATTCGGCTTGGTGTAGCGCGGGCGCTTTCCGGAAAGCGCGTCCTCAAGCGCCTTCGGAAGGTCGGAATAATCGTTTACACCGAGGATTCCGTCAATTTCGGGCATATCGGCAAGCAGCGCGTCCCCATATCTCTGCGCAAGGCAGCCGGTGACCATCAGCAGCCTGCAAGAGCCACTTTTCTTATGCTCCGCCATCTCAAGAATTGTGTCAATGGATTCTTCCTTAGCGGCGTCGATAAAGCCGCAGGTGTTTACAATAATTATATCTGCTATGGCTGCGTCCGCGACAATTTCATAGTCTTTCCGGCGGAGAAGCGAAAGCATCTGCTCCGTGTCAACACGGTTCTTTGAGCATCCGAGGGAAACAACGCCAACGCGCACTTTCATCATCCTTCTTGCTTTGCTCGTGTTTGAGCGTAAGCTGATTATAGCATAGAAACCCGCGCCAAACAAGGCGCTTGCGGCAAATATACGAACAAATTTTCGCATATACTTAGGCTGTAAACTATGGCGAATCTGCGCGGAGCTTACAGCTCGTCAGCGCCTCGGCTCTGCGCTGTCCTCCTGCCGGTTCACGGCTTGATAAAGACGGAAATTCCCTGATTCGCAAGGGAAACGATGAGCGCCGCCATCTCGTGCGGGGTCTTCGTTTCGTCCCTGTCAAAGAGCCATTTGCGCATTATGCCGATGCAGCCGCCAAGCACAAAGGTGTAAACATATTCCGTTTCCCTCGTATCCAGCGTCACGCGCCCGTGCCAGAGCGTCAATACGGTTGAGCGGAGAAAATCCGAAAAGCTTTTCTGAAAATCCGCGCTTCCGTTGCTCCCGAGCAGCACCCTGCACAGCTCGGCGTTTTCGGA
>CAZUTB010000035.1:0-5003 GCA_964622905.1 uncultured Oscillospiraceae bacterium
CAGCCATACCACGCTGAAAAACAGCGCTAGCAGCACCATTACAAACGCGCACAGTATGATGCTGTAAGTGCTTACGACAAAATACGCTCCGCATATATATATGAACACAACCGTCAGCAGCGGAAACGCGCACAGCAGCGCCCAGCCGCGCTTGAGCAGCCCAAGCATACGCAGGTAAGGCACGCGAAGCTTAAGCACCAGCGCCAGCAGCAGAAGATAAGCGACGACGCGGCCGATGCAGTCCGCCCATGCGTTTTCGGGCATCAGACGCGCGGCGAGTATTCCGAACAGACCTGCCGCGAAAGCAAGATTAGCCACGGTGAGAATATTGAAAACAACGCTCGCGCTGCGATGATGCGAGCAAAGCAGAATCACGCCAACGTGCCAGATGGTCATTGTAAGCGGAAACCATCGGATATAGAAATCATAGCCCTTCGTCAAAACCAAAATCAGGTTGACAGCTGTGATAACCGCCGCGCTTATCAGCCAAATCCGACGCCATTTTCGCGCCGGCTCGCGAAATTCAGCAAGCAGATAAACAAAGAATATCAGAAAGCTTTGCGATATAAATATTGTGGCTACCTGCGCAAAACGGCTATCCATTAAAAGAATCACTCCCCAGCCAGTAATTCACCCATTGCTTTTTCACCGCTCCTGCGTACTGCCTTGGCAGCGGCACTTTTTTGCCGCCCTTGAGCGTAAGCTCGGACTTCCCAACAGCGGTAACAAAGAAAAGATTGACGGCATAGCTCGAACCGCACAGCGCAAAGCGGCGGTCGGAAACAACGGGCGCTATTGCGTCCTGAAACGAGCCGGTCACAGTTATGCTTAAAAGCTGCTTGCCGTCCCGCAGATGATAGCAAACCGCCCTTCTTACAAGCTCCATATACACAATATCGTCAAAAAGCAAGCGCTCATCGCTCGCATGAGAACGCACCGTTATGCCCGCCGCTTTTCTTAGGCACGCCTGATCCGCCGCCAAATCAAGCGCCTCAAAAAGGTATTTTTCACTTACGGGCTTGAGCAGATAATTTGCCGCGCGAGCCAGATAGGAATCCACAGCGTAATCAGCTGATGTGGTTAAATATATTATTGCCCCATCGCATCCCAGCCGACGCAAATCGCGCCCCGCCTCTATACCGTTTTTCTGCGGCATGATGATATCCAACACATATACATCAAAGCCGCCGTAATCCTCTACGCGGTTCATAAGCTCCATAGCGGAGGAAAAAGCGCTCACCTTCACGCTGAGAGACGGACGCGCAGCTATGTAATGCTCAAGCATAGCTTTTGTAACCGAAAGATATTCTGTTTCATCGTCGCACAACGCGATAGTCAGCACGCTATCCCTCTCTTCGAGAAAATCATATAACGCCGCAAAACGCAGCCTTTTCTTCGTTTCATGAGTATAAACACTTCGTAATATATTAACACGGAAGCCTCTCGGAATCAAGACGCGCGCTTGGATTATGTGCGCAGGCTTTGCTTTTCGTGCAAATTAAACACCCCGATAGTGCGAAAATATGTAAACTCTTTGGCGCCGAAGCGCATTGCGCGATAAATCAAGGCGTCATTTCGGCTTTTCATCATAGCCGTCCCGCACGGAATTATTGGCTTCGGAAGGAAAGGCGCGCCCATATGCAGAATGAATGCATATCACTTGATTGCGCGGCGGCGCGGGTAAGGAGAAGCACTTATGAGACTGTACATTTCCGAGAACGAGTATGATTTAAGCCGTAAGGCGGCGAACATTATTTCGGCGCAGGTTATTATGAAGCCGGATTCCGTTTTGGGGCTTGCGACCGGTTCCACGCCCATCGGCACCTATCGGCAGCTGGTGGAATGGTATCGGAAGGGCGACTTGGACTTTTCGGAGATAACCACCATTAACCTTGATGAGTATATCGGTCTGCCTCCGGAGCATTCGCAGAGCTACGCGCGCTTCATGCATGAGCATTTATTCGACTTGGTGAACGTGATGCCGGAGAATATCAACATTCCAAACGGAATGGAGCCGGACGCGGAAAAGGAATGCGCCCGCTATAATCGGGTGATTCAGGCGCACGGCGGCATCGACCTGCAGCTGCTTGGCATAGGGCAGAACGGGCACATCGGCTTTAACGAGCCGGGCGCGGCATTTGAGAAAGAAACGCACTGCGTTGCGCTGACGGAAACGACGATACAAGCCAACGCGCGCTTTTTCGACTCCGAAAACGAAGTGCCGCGCAAGGCGTATTCCATGGGAATCAAAAGCATTATGCAGGCCAAACATATACTGCTTATCGCCTGTGGTGAAAATAAGGCGGACGCGCTGGCAGGCGCGCTTTACGGTCCGGTTACTCCCAAGCTTCCCGCATCTATTTTGCAGCTGCACAATCACGTTACGGTCGTTGCGGACAAAGCCGCCTGCTCAAAGCTGCCTAAGCAGGCGTGAATACCATTTCGTGCAGAAAGTTAAAGGACGTTTCATAGGAATCGTGATAGCTATGACAATAATAAGCTTGATGAAGCAAGCCTATTATTTTTGCATATTCAAATTGAACAGTTTGCGTTATCTATGCTGCCGGATGTAATCGTTTGCCGAACCACAGAGGAGTGACTTCTTATGTCCAAAGACGCTTTTAAAAGATACACTGCATCTTTCAAAAGCGCATCCTGAATCGCGATGTTAATACTGTCAATCGCTTTCCGCAGTCGTGAGTTCATTTGCATTACGTCTATATTGCCAGGGCGTTGCTCTTTCAATTTTTTTGAACTGTCGCATAAAGTGTTCCGAGTTTTCATAACCGCATTGCTGAGCGATAGATGGCAACTATGTATTTGCGCCTACCCTGCGCCCAAACTGGAATACCGATGTGAACTTTGTCACCTGGTACCGCAAGGACTGGTACCGCAAGGCCGGCATTGAGCTGTTCACAAACTACGAAGAATATGTCCAGGCGATGAAGCTGTTCATGGACCTTGGCTACACAAACGGGAAGCCTATTCTCCCCAAAGCGCCATTCTCTGCGAACTTCCAAGTATATGGCGACTCGGAATGGCCGCGTCTGGAAGAAGAATGGGTTATGTATTCGGATATCGCCGTTGCCCCTCTGCCGTCAAGAGGTGGATACTATTCATTGAAAAAGCAGAATAACGAATACAATCTGGGACTGTACAGCACCGAGTTTGAACTCGACGCCGCAGGCGGCACCAGCGCCTCTCAAGCGACCGCTGACTTCATAAATGGTGAAGCCTATTCCTACAACCGTATTACTGAGCGTCCCATGAAGCTAAAGCCTCTGTATCTTGCGGCAAGTTTTGAAAGCAACACAGGAGACAGCATTCTCAAAGCTGTAAACGTACAGAGTACCTCAGTTGCCGCCATGATCCCCTGTCCGGCAAGTACGGTTATGGTTGAGACCCTGTCTGCCGATGTGATGGCCGAGAACACCTTCGCCCATGACAATAGCATTCAGCCGGTCATGACGCAAGAGCATGTGAATGGCGAATTTGTCCATACCTTTCCACCGTATTCCGTTACCATACTTCGATTCAAAAAGGCATAAGACAAGCGCAGTATAAACTGTTTGCTTTCTTTGACTGAGCAAACACATAACAACCTAATCTGAAAAGCAAATGGGGCTGTTGCACAAGCATGATTTTTCATAATCCACTTGTGCAGTTTTTTGTGAAAGAGACTTGTACAACAGCCCCTTTATGCTTATATAACAGAACGAGAGTATGATGTTAAATTCGTTCCTTTCTCTTGACTCGTTTGTGAAGCTCGGCTCATACCTGCTAATTCTGAAACCGTTTACTTAGAAAAAATCCTATTTATGAATCAGCTTGCTTAACCATCAATCGCTATTTCCAGTACATTGCGCGATATTCCGAAGGAGTCATATCCGTGAGCTGCTTAAAGCGCTTGCTGAAATAGTATTGATCGGAAAAGCCTATCATAGCTGAAATTTCCTGCCCTTGATATGTGCCCGCCCGCAGCAGCCGCTTCGCCTCATCCATACGGATTGTTTCTAATTTTTGGGTTATCGTCAATCCGCGCGTTACCTTGTAGACGCGCCTGAGGTAGCTGCTTTCAAAATTCAGTTCACTCGAAAGCGAGGCTAAGGTCAGGTTCACATTCGCGAAGTTTTGGCGCAGGTAATCGTCAATCATCTGCGCAATAATCTCGTACTTGGTTGAGCCTTCCGAAAGCTGCTGAAACGTGCCTCCGGAAACGCTGTCCCGCTCGACGCTCGGCTCTCTTATCGCTCTGAGCATCTTGCGCAGGCACTCCTCCAGCTCCGCTTTGCTGAATGGCTTGAGCAAAAAATCGTCAACGCCCAGCTTAATAGCCTGATAAGCGAAGGAAAACTCATCATGGCCCGTCATAATAACAAGGCGCACAGGCAAGCCCAGCATTCCAACGCGGCGGCAGACCTCCAGCCCGTCCATGCGCGGCATACTGATATCTATAAACGCGATATCCGGCTTCAGCTCCCGAAGCATTGACAGCGCGGAGACACCGTCCTCCGCGACGCCTACGATATCGCAATCATAGCCTCGCCAGTTCGCAATTGTACGCATAAATTCAAGAAATATCGGTTCGTCATCCACTAGCATAACGCGGTACATGGCTAAAGCTCCTCTTCCGCAGCGGGCAGTATAATCAGAAGGCAGGTGCCTGTGCGTTCTCCTGTCGGCTCCACCGCCATAGAAAAGCGGTCCCCATAGTACAGCCGCAAGCGCTCATACACATTGCGCAGCCCAAAGCCCGCGTCATCGGCGCGCGCTTCACCGATAATATGCGCCAAGGCTTCCTCACTCATGCCAACGCCGTCGTCAATGATACGAATCTCAATGCTCGCGCCTGCCTGCTTAATGGTGATGGTCAGGCGTCCCCTGCGCCCCGTGGGTTTGATGCCGTGATAGATTGCGTTTTCCACAATCGGCTGCAACGTCAGCTTAGGCACTCGCACTTCCTCGACCGGCGTTTGCCAGACGATTTCGTAACGGAGTACATC
>CAZUTB010000035.1:5013-9538 GCA_964622905.1 uncultured Oscillospiraceae bacterium
TTTGCAGGTAGTTCTCGGTTTGCCGCACTTCCTCGGTGAGCAGCACCCAGTCCAGCCCGTTGCTTAAAACGTGGCGATAGTATTCCGACAGCAGCTTCGTCATGCGGCTCGCATCATCCTTTTTGCCCATCTCGCTCAAGCAATAGATGGTATCCAAGGTATTATACAGGAAATGCGGCTTTATCTGCGCCTGCAGCAGCGAAAGCTTCAAATGCTCTTCGCGCTTGCGCTCCTCCAGCAGCATATTCACCAGGCTTCGGTTATGCTCCGCCATCTCATTGTATCTGTTCACCAGCACGCCTATCTCATCGTTGCCGGCTGAAAGCGCGATTGGGCGCGGCAGCTCGTCAGCGCCGCCGGCAAGGTGTGCGGACAGCTCGCGTACAGGGCGAACCACACGCCCCATCAGATGGCTTGTAAGCAGGTAGACGAGCAGCAGCAATAAAAAGTTCAGCAGCAGTATTTCAGCAATAACAGTGTCAAGATTGTTAAGCTCTTCCGAAAGGTCGGTGACGGATACGAGAGTCCAGCCGTTTGCCATGCTGATGCGGTTCGTATACGCGCCGTTCGGTATATCATCCGCAGTACCGGAGCTGTGAATCAGCTCGCCCTTTGGGCTGTAAAGCAGGAGCTGCTTAGCATGACCGTCATCGCCTACCGTCGCAAAAATCGGCGAAGCCTTGAGCAGCACATTGCCGAGGTGCCGACCCGTTGCAATATCAACATAGGCTTTTGCATACACGGGACCTTCGCCGGTCAGGAGGTAATTATCCTCCATACCGGACAGCCATTGACCGTAGCGCGTGATATCCATAGTGGAAAGCTGCTTAGCAAGCGCCTCGCCGCCGGATGACAGAAAATAGTTGGTCTGCCAGTCCTCATAAAACATTACGCCGTTATTCCAAACAATCAGAATCTGGTTCAGGTTGGCAAAGGTGGTGAACGCGTCCAGCATACACTTGCTGATGCGCGTCTGCGTTCGCCCGATGGCGATGGGATAAAGCGCTTCATCCAGATAGCTTCTGTCCAGCATCTCATTCAGATGAATGATAATCATGTTTGTACAGTTCTTAACATTCTCAATCTCTGCGGAAAACGTCCTTGCAAGGATTGCATCCTCATACCGGCACTGCTCGTGATACTGGCTGATAGTATTATTGCGGTAAAGCACCGCAAAAATCAGCACAACAGCCACAAGAAAAAAGACAAACGGAAGGAACAGCGTTTTCTTGACTCGCGCTACGATAGAGCTAGTTTTCATACGCCTGTTCCTCCCGCCTGTACGTCAGTTCTTCATGCCGCTAACAGCCATAGCGTCTGTTATCTGATTGCTGAAAAACACGTAAAGAAGCAATACCGGTATGCTCGCCAATACCATTGCCGCGCCGATTACGCCCCACGACGCCTCGTAGGATGACCAGAAGCTCACCAATCCCAGTGGAAGCGTCTTCAATGAATTCTTGGTAAGCAGTATAAGCGCTAGGTTATACTCATTCCAGCACGCCATGAACTGGTATATCACCAGCACCATGATGGGAGAAACAAGCTGCGGCATGATAATGCGGAAATAGATAGTGGGAAACGACGCACCATCCAGATACGCGGATTCCTCCAGTTCAAACGGCAGACCAAGATAAAAGCCGTAAAAAAGGAAGCACGCGAACGGCAAGCCGATAGCCACATAAGGAATAATAACGGAAAGCAGCGAATTCGTAAAGCCCATTTTTCGCACAACGACAATCAGCGGTATCATAATCGCCTGTACAGGGATAAACATACCCGAGGACACCAAAAAGTGCAGAAACTTGGTGGCGCGGTTATGCACGCGCGCAACAACATAGCAGAACATCAAGGCTGACAGCTCTACGCAAATTATGGTGACAACGGACACAACAAGGCTGTTTTTGAAGTATGTAAGCGCGTCGAAGCTCTCCAGCGCTTTGGGGTAGTTCTCAAAGTGCCATACCTCGGGAAAGCCGAATGGGTTTGTAACAAATATTTCCGCGTTATCCTTGAAGGAGAAGAACACCATCCAGATTAACGGATATAGCGAAATTACTGCGTAAATAACAAGAAACGCGTACAGGAGGACCTTGCCCAACTTTCTTTTCATACGCTACCTCACCGGTACACTTCGTCGAATTTATGAGTAAGTGTATTGAGCGCCCACATAATAATCATGCAGATTGTCACAATGAACACAGCAATCGCACTTCCGTAGCCATAATCGTGCCGCGTAATCATTGCGTTGTACATCATGATTGTCAGGTTATAGGTATATATTCCGGGGCCGCCCTTTGTCATAAGCCACACGGTATCAAACGCACGAAAGCCGTTGGTAAGGCACATAATTGCGGTCATGCGAACGGTGGGAGCGGCAAGCGGCAGGGAAACGTGCAGAAAACGCTGCCATGCAGAAGCGCCGTCAATCTCCGCCGCCTCCATATAGGTGCTTGGCACATTTCTGAAGCCTGCGTAGATAATCAGCATTATGTACCCCATGCCCTTCCAGCATTCCACAAAGGCAACCGCAAACAGCGACGACCATTGCCTGTTGAGCCAGTTTTGCCTCCAGCCCGTTTGCAGCAATTCCGCGACGCGGTTAATCAGCCCGTAATCAACGTTATAAATCCATTTCCACAGCTGCGCAACAACAGAAATTGACAGCAGCACCGGCACGAAGTATATATTGCGAAATATCTTCTTGCCGCGAACCTTCGATTGAGTAAGAATACTGGCAAGGAACAGGCTCATGCCCACCTGATAAACCACAAGTATAAGGGCGTACAGAAGACTGTTGACAAGCGATATTGAAATCTCGCGAGAACGGAACATCTTCGCATAATTATCAAACCCTCGCATTGCAACGGTGGATAAGCCGTTCCACTCAAAGAAGCTGTAATACACGGACTCAACAAGAGGCACAACGACCACGCACGAAAAAAGCACAACCGTCGGCAGCAGGAACAGCACAAGCCAGAGCTTGTTTTTCCTGAATAGAAGACTCATAAAAAACCTCCATGAACAGGAAACGTGGCAGGAGTCACCGCCTGCCACGTTTCCAAGAGATGAGTAATCAGTATCCCTGGCTCGAGATGTCTTTGATGAATTCCTCGGCGCTGGTTATATTGCCGGTGATGACCAGCTCGCAATCGTTGTCGATGGCATTGAGGAACTCAGCATTGGACAGGTCGCCGGTAAAATTGGTGAACGTGGTGTAGTTTCCGTAGAGGTTATAGTACTCCTGATATCCGGTAGCGCCGCTGAAATCAAAGTTGCCGATGGCGGTTGTCATAACGCCCTTCACGCCTGCGGATACGCGGGACCACCATTCCAGCTCCTCGCCCAGTATTGCGACGGTTTCCGAATCCAAGCCGGAGGGCGGGTTGGTGTTCACAGAGTACTTCATTTCAGTCTGCACGCCGCCAAGCGCATGGTAGCGGACCTCCTCAGCTTTGTCGGCATCCGCAAAGGGATTATACTTGCACCATTCGATGCTCTCGCCCTTTCCGTCACCTTCCAGACCAAGGAAGAACCACGCGCCGCTGAGGAAGAAGCCGGCTTCCTGATTGTACACAGCCTCATACGCCTGCTGATAGTTGGTGGTCAGCGCGCTGGCGCTGAACGCGCCCATGTTGGCAATCTCAAGGAACTTGTCAGCAGCCTTGACATACGGCTCATCGGTTATCTTCGCCTTGCCGTCGTTGATGGCGTCAACGCCCTCATACGCGCCCTCGGCGATGCACGCCCAGGAGTAGAGCGTTGTTGCGGGCCACTTCTCAGCGGAGAAGAGGGAGATAGGCGTTTTGCCTGCGTTCTTAAGCACTTGAATTACGTTTTTGAACTCATCATAGTTGGTTGGTTCGCTGATGCCAAGGGAGGTAAACAAGTCCTTGTTGTACCACAGGCAGCCGAGGTTGCTCGCCTCGCAGCCGAAGCCGTACTGATGCCCGTCTGCATTGGTGCGCGCTTCCTTAGCAGACGCGCCGTTGGAGAACAGAGAATAGAAGTTGGTTTTCTCAACAACATCGTCCATCACATACAGGTCGCCGTTGCCCTTGAGCAGCTCGAACACGTCCTGACTGTTGATTTCAAAGATGTCCGGCAGTTCTCCTACAGCCGCCCACTCGCGCAGCGCCTCGCCATCCGAACCAATGCGGGCTTCCACATTAATGGTCAGGTTGGGGTACTTTTGCTTCATACGGTCGATTGCGTAATCTATGTTTTCCTTATCCGCGTCCGCGTAATAGCGGTACAGGGTCAGAGTAGCGGATACCGACGGATCAACATAGTTCCACGGGTCGCTCACGGCGTCCTCTGCTGCGGCAACGCACATTGTGGGCAGCAGCAGAACAAGCGACAGCAGAACAGCAAGCAGTTTCTTCATGGTTAGTTCTCCTCCTTGTGTTGTATGTAGTATTGTATATCTCTCACAACGGTTTCCCTTTTTGCGCAGGCAGCAAAGGCGAAATCGTCGGGATATCGGCGCATTTCCTCCCACGGAATGGCGCGAAGGCGCGGCTTG